>NZ_JBHVDM010000010.1:0-116668 GCF_042802775.1 Nocardia sp. NPDC057455
GAGCTTACTCGACAGCGTCGCGGCGTGGTTCATCCCGCGCCGCGGAAGATGAGGTGTCGGCAACGGCACAGCATCCCGCGTCGGTGAGCGTGAGGATCGCGTCCTCGATCTCCGTGACGACCGACGGCTGGATGCCCTCGGTCGGCTCGTCCAGGATGAGCAGCTTCGGCTCGGTGATCAGCGCTCGCGCGATGGCGAGTTGCTGGCGCTGGCCGCCGGACAGCAGGCCCGCCTTCCGGGCGAGCAATTCGCGCAGCGCGGGGAACAGGTCGAGCGATTCATCGACCAGCGCCTTGCCGCGTTTGCGGCCGTCCGCGACCACCTGCAGATTCTCCGCGGTGGTCAGTTGCGGGAAACTCTGCTGTCCCTGCGGCACGTACGCGATCCCGCGGCGCACCCGCCGCGACGGCGACAGTTCGGTGATGGTCTCCCCGTCGAACTCGATCCGGCCCGACTTCGTGCCGATCAATCCGACGGCTGTGCGCAGCAGTGTGGTCTTCCCCGCGCCGTTGTGCCCCATCACGGCGACCACGCTGTCGTCCGGGACGGTCACCGAAACACCGTGGATGACTTCGGTGCGGCCGTAGCCGGAGTGGATATCGGTGAGTTCAAGCATCGCTGTCCCCTTTCCGGGATGACTCCGGGCTCGGCGCGGTCGAGGCGTGCTCCAGTTCGGTTCCGACGGCCGCGGCGGTGCCGAGGTAGACCTCCTGGACCTTCGGGTCCGCCTGCACCTGTTCGACGGTCCCCTCGCTGAGCACCTTGCCGCCCGCGAGAACGGTGACCGAGGTGGCGAAGGAACGCATGAAATCCATGTCGTGCTCGACCACCACGATCACGCGGTCACCGCCGATGCGGCGCAACAGGTTTCCGGTCTCCGCGCGTTCCTCGGCGCTCATGCCGGCCACCGGCTCGTCCAGCAGCAGCACCGACGCGTTCTGCACCAGGAGCATGCCGATCTCGAGCCATTGCTTCTGCCCGTGCGCGAGTACCCCGGCGGGCTTGTCGCGAAGACCGGTCAGACCGGTGGTCTCCAGCGCCTCCTCGATCGCGGGGAGCACCGACTTGCGTCGGCGCAGCATGGTGAGCGCCGAGCGGCCCGCGCCGGCGGCGATGTCGAGGTTCTGCAGAACGCTGAGCTGCTCGAACACGCTCGCGGTCTGAAACGTCCGTCCGACGCCAAGCCGGGCGATTCGATGCACCTTCTCGCCGAGCAGTTCCACGCCGGTCTTCTGCGCCGATCCGGTCGCCGGGACCAGACCGGTGATCGCGTCGATGAGCGTCGTCTTGCCCGCGCCGTTGGGGCCGATGAGGAAGCGCAGATCGCCCTGCAAGACCGTGAGATCGACATCGGTGACGGCCTTGAAACCGTCGAAACTCACCGACAGGCCGCGAATCTCCAAGTACTCGCTGGACATTCCGGCGTTGCCGCCGAGCTTGGGTTCGTGTGACGTCTCGGTCATCGCGATTCCACCTTCTCCGTCGCGGATTCCGGCAGCGCCTCGACCACCACGGCCGCGGGCGGGTTCGCAGTACGCCGGAACCGGTTGTCCAGCAGCCCTTTCAGCATGGGCCACAATCCGGCCAGGCCCGCAGGGACGAATCCGACCACCACGATGAACAGCACGCCTTGCAGATACGTCCACCCCGAGGGGAACTCTTCGGACAGTGCCGTCTGCGCCCACGCCACACCGATCGCGCCGAGCACCGGCCCGAGCAGGGTGGTCCGGCCGCCGATCGCGACGCCGATGAGAAACGCGATGGACGGGACGACGCCGATATCGGCGGGGGAGATGATGCCGACGATCGGAGTGAACAGCGCACCGGCGACGCCCGCGAAGAACGCGGCGACCACATAGGCGACGATCTTCACGTTCGCCGGGTCGTATCCCAGGAAGCGCACCCGCTCTTCCTGGTCGCGCACCGCGACGAGCAACTCGCCGTACCTGCTGTGCATCAATTGCCGCACCAGCGCGACCACCACCAGTAGCGTGCCCGCTGCGATGAAGAACAGCATCTGCCGGTTGACCGGGTCGGACAGCTTGAACCCGAAGAACGCGCGAAAATCCGACAGGCCGGTGAATCCGCCGATCGCCTGCTGGCCGGTCAGCAGGATGGCCAGCGCGGCGGCGAGCGCCTGACTGAGGATGGCGAAGTACGCGCCCTTCACGCGGCGCTTGAACACGCCGTAGCCGAGCGCCGCCGCGACCAGCGCGGGCAGTACGAGGATGCCGAGTAGCGCCACCGGGGCCGACGCGAACGGTGTCCAGAACGACGGCAATTCGCGAATGCCCGCGATCTCCATGAACTCCGGCACGTCGTTGCCGAGCCGGGCGGCGTCGGCCATCTGCAGATGCATGGCCATGATGTAGGCGCCGATGCCGAAGAACACGCCCTGTCCGAGGGTGAGCATTCCCCCTCGGCCCCAGGCCAACCCGATGCCCACCGCGACGATCGCGAAGCACAAGAACTTCGCCAGCAGGTTGAGCCGGAAATCGCTGAGCACCGCGGGCGCGACCGCGAACAACAGGACCGCGGCGACGGCGAATCCGGCCAACGCGGTGAGCGAGGAATGCGCGCGCCACCGTTGTACGAGCGTGGTCATGCCAGACTCCTTGTCCGGACGGTGAACAAGCCCTGCGGACGGACCTGCAAGAAGATCACGATGACGACGAAGACGACGACCTTCGCGATGGACGCGGTGGTCGAGTATTCGATATAGGAATTGAGCAGGCCGAGCGCGAACGCCGCGATCACCGTGCCCTTGATCTGGCCCAGCCCGCCGATGACCACCACGAGGAACGCATCGATCAAATAGCTCTGGCCGATGGTCGGGCTGGTCGAGCCGATCAGGGTGAGCGCGACGCCGGCCACGCCCGCCAGACCCGAGCCGATGAAGAACGTGCTGATATCGGTGAAACGGCTCGACACACCCGAGGTTTCGGCCAGGCCGCGGTTCTGCACCACCGCGCGAATACGGCGGCCCAGCGGAGTCGCCTGGAGCACCGCGGCCAACGCGATCACCGCGACCACCGCCAGGACGAGGATGAAGATGCGCGTCTTCGGCACCACCGCCCCCAGGATCGTGACGCCGCCGCTGAGCCACTCCGGCGCGATGACGTTCTTGGCGGGTGCGCCGAAGGTGTCACGGGCCAGCTGTTGCAGTACCAACCCGACGCCGAAGGTGACCAGCAGTGTGTCCAGCGGCCGGTCGTACATCCAGCGGATCAGGCCCATCTCCAGTGCGGCGCCGAGCAGACCGCCGACCAGGAAACCGATCAGCAGCGAGACGACGAGCGAGAGTCCCGCCGACGAGATGAGCTTCTGCACAACGTAGGTCGTGTAACAACCGGCCATGATGAACTCGCCGTGCGCCATGTTGATCACGCCCATCTGCCCGAAGGTCAGCGAGAGACCGAGCGCGGCGAGCAAGAGAATCGATCCCAGACTCAGCCCGGTGAAGAGCTGTCCGATCACAACGTCCATGGAAAAGTGCTCCTGTGTTGTCCGGCTGTCCGATGCTGTCCGCGGCCCCCCTCATTGCGCGCTCCGCGTGAGCGCCCGGCGACTGCGTCGCCGGGCGGCCACCGGTAGCTGGGCCGCGGACAGCCGCGGACTACTTCAGGCCCTTGGCCCAGTCGTAGGACTTCAGGTAGGGATCCGGCGTGACGGCCTTGCCGGAGTCCCACACGGTGTAGATGAGCCCGTCGGGGCGGATCTCACCGATGCGGGCGGTCTTGGTGATGTGGTGGTTGGAGCCGTCGATGGTGACCAGGCCCTCGGGCGCCTCGAAGCTGACGCCGTCGGCGGCGGCCCGCACGTCCTCCACCTTGAACGACCGGGCCTTTTCGACGGTGTTCTTCCACAGGTAGACCGAGGCGTAGGCGGCTTCCATCGGGTCGGAAGTGGGCTTGTCGGTGCCGAAGGCGGCCTTGTAGTCGGCGACGAACTTCTTGTTCACCGGGGTGTCCACGGTCTGGTAGTAGTTCCACGCGGTGAGCTGCCCGGCGATGTGCTGGGCGCCGATGCCTGCCACCTCTTCCTCGGCGATGGACACCGAGATCACCGGCATGTCCGCGGCTTTGAGGCCCGCGTTGCTGTACTCGCGGAAGAACGCGACGTTGGAGTCGCCGTTGAGGGTGTTGAACACCGCGCCCGCCTTGGCCGAGCGGACCTTGTTCACGATGGTGGAGAAGTCGGTGGAGCCGAGCGGGGTGTAGTCCTCGCCCTTGATCTCGATGCCGTTGGCGGCGGCGTACGCCTTGATCTCCCGATTGGCGGTCTGCGGGAAGACGTAGTCACTGCCGACCAGGTACAGGGAGGTGATGCCCTTCTGCTTCAGGTAGTCCAGTGCCGGGACGATCTGCTGGTTGGTGGTCGCGCCGGTGTAGAAGATGTTCTTGCTGTCCTCCAGGCCCTCGTACTGGACCGGGTAGTAGAGCAGCGAGTTCAGGCTCTCGAATTTCGGCTTCATCGCCTTGCGGCTCGACGAGGTCCAGCCGCCGAACACCGCGGCGACGCAGTCGGAGCTGATCAGCTTCTCCGCCTTCTCCGCGAAGGTCTTCGGGTCCGAGGCGCCGTCCTCGAGCACCAGATCGATCTTCTTGCCGAGTACGCCGCCCGCGGCGTTGATCTGGTCGACGGCCAGCTTGGTCGAGTTCGCGACGGTGACCTCGGAGATGGCCATCGTGCCGGACAGGGAGTGCAGCGAACCGACCTTGATCGTGTCCTTCGAGGTGTCGACGCAGGACGCGGCGCCGGAGCCGGAGCTCGACGCGTCGTCCTTGGCGCCGCAGGCGGTCAGCAACAGGCCGGCGAGCGCGACGGCGGTGGGCACCGCCATGGCTCGGACCAAACGCCTGGAGCGATGGGGGGCACGGGAATCTGGCATGGGGCGAACCCTCTCCTCATCAGGTGTTGCCACGGCGTCGGCTGGGCGCCGCATCGAATACCGCCGTCTTCGCCCCGCTCACGGCTGTAGACGGGGCTGTATACAACGGCTGTATCCGTTCTGCGAACGGTAGATAGAAGTTGTTGCGCCGGAATATCTCTCGATGACAAGTCCGTTTCGTCTGTTTCGCCCGCGTGAACCTTTCCCGGAAACGGGCGGTGAACAGTTGTGAGGTTCTGGCAAACCCGCTGGCCGGGGCGGATGTGGCTACGGTTGCGTAGCGTCGCCGCGATGCGGCACGCTTCGACTCGTACGACATCTGAACCGTCCCAAGCCGCGGCGGCGGGCCGCGGACTCGAGTCGAGGAGGACCAGATGGGCCACTACAAGGCGAACTTGCGGGATATCGAGTTCAACCTGTTCGAAGTGCTCGAACTGGACAAGCTCCTCGATACCGGCGCCTACGGCGACCTCGATTCCGACACCGCCCGGGAGATCCTGTCGGAGGTCCGGCGCCTGGCCGAGGGGCCGGTGGCGGACTCCTTCGCGGCGGCCGATCGCGATCCGGTGGCCTACGACGCGACGACCTTCTCGGTCTCTGTTCCGGAGCCACTACGTAGGACCGTCGCCGCCGTGCGCGACGCGGGCTGGAGCAGGCTGGGCCTGCCGGAAGGCATGGGCGGCACCCCCGCGCCCGCGGCGCTGGTGTGGGCGGTGGCCGAGATGATCACCTGCGCCAATCCCTCGGCCTCGTTCTTCAACATGGGCCCGGTCATGGCATCCGTGCTGTACAACGTCGGCACCGAGCAGCAGCGGCAGTGGGCTGTGCTCGGCTTCGAGAAGGGCTGGCAGGGCACCATGGTGCTGACCGAGCCCGACGCCGGATCCGACGTCGGCGCGGGTCGAACCAAGGCGATCCGCCAGGAGGACGGTTCCTGGCACATCGAGGGCGTCAAGCGCTTCATCTCCGGCGCGGAGGTGGGTGACACCGCCGAGAATGTCTTCCACCTGGTGCTGGCCCGGCCGGAGGGCGCCGGACCCGGTACCAAGGGCCTGTCGCTGTTCTATGTGCCGAAGTTCCTCTTCGACCCCGAGACCTTGGAACTCGGCGAGCGCAACGGTGTGTATGTCACGGGCGTCGAGCACAAGATGGGCCTGAAATCCTCGCCCACCTGCGAGCTGACGTTCGGCGGCCACGGCGTCCCGGCCAAGGGCTGGCTGGTCGGTGACGTGCACAACGGCATCGCGCAGATGTTCCAGGTGATCGAGAACGCGCGCATGATGGTCGGCGTCAAATCCTCCGGCACTTTGTCGACCGGTTATCTCAACGCGCTCGCCTACGCCAGGGAACGTGTCCAAGGCGCGGATCTGACCCAGATGACCGACAAAGCCGCACCGCGCGTGGCCATCACCCGTCATCCGGACGTGCGTCGTTCGCTGGCCATGCAGAAGGCGTACGCGGAGGGCCTGCGCGCGGTGTACCTGTACACCGCCGCGCACCAGAACGCCGATGTGGCACAGCTCGTTTCGGGCGCCGACCCCGATCTGGCGCACCGGGTGGACGATCTGCTGCTGCCGATCGTCAAAGGCGTCGGTTCCGAGCGGGCCTACCGGTACCTCACCGAGTCGTTGCAGACCTTCGGTGGTTCCGGCTATCTGCAGGACTACCCGATCGAGCAGTACATCCGCGATGCGAAGATCGACTCGCTCTACGAAGGCACCACCGCCATCCAGGCGCAGGACTTCTTCTTCCGCAAGATCATTCGCGACAAAGGTACGGCGCTCGGTCACGTCAACGCGCGGATCGCGGCCTTCCTGGACGCGAAGACCGGACGGTTCGACGCCGAACGCGCCCTGCTGCGCACGGCCGCGGAGGACGTGCAGGCGATGGCCGCCTCGCTCACCGGCTTCCTGATGGCCGCCCAGCAAACGCCCACCGAGCTGTACAAGGTCGGCCTGGGCTCGGTGCGCTTCCTGCTCGCCGTCGGCGACCTGCTCATCGGCTGGCGCCTGCTGGTGCAGGCGGAGATCGCGGCCGCCGCCCTGGCCACCGACGCACCGGAGAAGGATCGTGCCTTCTACGCCGGAAAGGTCGCCGTCGCGAGCTTCTTCGCCAAGAACGTGCTGCCGAAGCTGGCCGCGGTGCGCGGGATAGTCGCCGCGCTCGACGACGACATCATGAACCTGGACGAAGCCGCGTTCTGAGTTGAACGGCCGCGACTTCGGCGCCGCGAACGGGCGCATGCTCGGTCTCGCTTCGCTCGAAACCGGGACTCGAGCTGCGCCGGGTTGCGTCGGCATTCGAGGTGTTGGACGACGTGGGCGCGCCCCGCGCGGGTGAAGGCCGCTGGACCGGCATCGAGCGCGCGGTCTGGGTGGTTGCGGGCTGCGCTGGCGTCGGCCCTCGACCGCGTGCCATGTCGACCATCCGGGGTGGTTTGCGGTCACCGGGTGGTCGGCGGGGGCGGCGTCGTGTCAGGTCTCCGACTGGGAGAGCAGTTTGAGCACCACGGGGCGAGACAGTGTGCCCGACACCTGTCTGGCGAGCTGGTTGGCGCTCGTGCCCGCGGCGTGGGCGGCTTTCAGGGCGGTGGCGAGTTCGGTGCGGGCGGCTTCGGCGGCGGCTTGGGCGTCGCGGAGTCGTTGAGCGGCGCGGTCCACGTCGGGCTGCTCGTCGTCACTGGTCAATCCATTGATCAGTTCGATCTCCGGGAGGCGGGTTTCCCGCTCGCCCGGGGACGCGGCGCGGCGCATCGCCGCCCTGGCGAACTCCATCAGGAACGCCCGGGTGGTGTCCCTGTCGCCGGCGGCCTCACCGAGCAGCAGTTTGGTGGTTTGCGGAACCGCGAGTGACCAGTTGGCCAGGCCGCACAGGGCCAGCAGCAGGCGGCCGGCGTCGGCGGAGTCGACGTCGAACTGCTCCTGTGCGCGGTCGAATTTGCGCACGTAATGCGCGGCGCGCCAGCCATCGATGTCGTGCGCGTCGGCGCCGCGATGCAGCGCCTCCCAGAGCATCAAGCGCAGCAGTTGCGGGTTGTCCCGGTGGTAGTCGTACAACTTGCCGACATACGCGCCGGGTTCGGTGTCGGCCAGCGGTTGCACCACGTCGATGAACTCGCGCAGCGTGTCGATCAGGATGACGTCGAACAGCTTGTCCTTGCTGCCGAACAGTCCGTAGATGCGCTCCTTGTTGACGCCGGCCGCCTCCGCGATCCGGTCCACCCGCGCGCCGGCCAGCCCATACTGCGCGAACTCGTCGCGGGCGGCGCGCAACAGGGCCTGCCTGGTCGCGTCACTGCGTTTCATCGTGGCCGTCATAGCGGCCACTTTACCATCGCATTAAACCAACTATTTGGTTGACAGACGCTCGGCGCAGGCCTACCTTCGAGCCATGGCAATGTCCACCTTTCAGTCCGCGGCTCCGGCCCGGACGCGCCGCCAGGCCACCTCGGCGCGGGCCCACACCGGACGCACCCTGCCCTTCTTCGTCCTGGCCGCATTGCTGGCCACCGGCCAGATGTACGTTCCCATCCCCCTTTTCACCGCCATGCAGGCCGACTGGGGTGTCGGTTCGGCGGTGACGACCTGGATCATCAGCGCGTTCGCCTTCGGCTACGCCGGTGGCTTCGTCCTGTTCGGGCCGCTGTCGGATCGCTACGGTCACCGCCGGGTGCTGGTCATCGGGATGCTGGTGGCGGCAGTGGTCACACTATTGACCGGTCTGGCGTTCAGTGCCCCGCTGGCCGTCGCCCTGCGGGTGGCGCAGGGTCTGGTGGTCGGCTCGATTCCGCCCGCGATCATGGCTTACGTGGCGACCCGCATCGCTCCCGCGCACCGCGCCGTGGCCACCATGTCGGTGGCCACGTCGTTCCTCGCGGCGACGGTGATCGCGCAGATCGTGTCGCAGTGGATGGTCGGCGCGTTCCCGTGGCGCACGGTGTTCGTCGCCTCCGCGATCGTTTTCGCCGTACTGGCGCCTGCGTTGCGCTCCGCATTGCTGGCCGACGCGCCTACCGGCCGGGACAAGCCGCTGCGGCACAGCTACGCCGCGATTCCCGCGGTGCTGCGCATCCGAGCGCTGGTGCCGATGCTGATCGCGGGCGCGATGAGCATGGCGGTGATGGTCGGGGTCTACACCGGCCTCGAACTGACCGGGGTGGTGCGGGGCTCGGGTGAACTGCTCGCGCTGCGCGCGGGCGCGCTGCCGGTGATGATCGCGCTGCCCCTGCTCGCGGTGCCGCTGGCCCGGCTGTCCAAGCACGGTCAGATCGTGCTGGGCGTACTCATCGCCGCGACGGCGATGGTAATCGCGACCTTCGAGGGGACCCATCCGCTCGTGCTGGCCGTCCTGCTGGCCGTGCTGGTCGGCGGGCTCGGCATCATCGCTCCGGCCGTGCTGCAGAGCGCGGGCGAACTGGGCGGTGAATCCCGCGCCGCCGCCATGTCGGTCGCGATGTTCAGCTTCTACGTCGGCGCGACCATCGGCCCGCTGGTCGCCGCCGCCGCGGCGCCTCACGGCTTCGCGACCCTCGCCTGGACGCTGGCGCTGTTGCTGGTCGGCGCGCTGGGTATGACGGTGGCCGGTCTACGGATGCAGCGAAGGGCGCGAGCCGCCTGACCGAACATGACGCTACTTCAGCACATAGGGCGATACGGAACTGCGATGTTCGCTGATGTCGAGCACCTTGCCCAATGGCGGGAACGCGCGCTGCGGGCAGTTGGCCCGTTCGCAGACTCGGCATCCCGCACCGATCGGCGTCGGCTGCACTTCGTCGAGGTCGATGCCGTCGGCGTAGATCACCCGGGCCGCGTGCCGCAGTTCGCAGCCGAGCCCGATGGCGAAGGTCTTGCTCGGCTGGCCGAACCGGGTGGCGCGGCGTTCGACCGTCCGAGCCACCCACAGGTATTTGCGGCCGTCGGGCATCTGGGCGATCTGTGTCATGATCTTGCCGGGATAGGCGAAGGTCTCGTAGACGTTCCACAGCGGGCAGGTCCCGCCGCTGGCGGAGAAGTGGAAGCCGGTCGCGGACTGGCGCTTGGACATGTTGCCCGCCCGGTCGACCCGCACGAACGAGAACGGCACCCCGCGCAGCGACGGTCGCTGCAGCGTGGAGAGCCGATGACAGATGGTTTCGTAGCTCTGCGTGAAGAACGCCGACAGCCGCTCGATGTCGTAGCGGAAGTCCTCGGCCACCTCGTGGAAATGCGTGTACGGCAGCACCGTCGCCGCGGCGAAGTAATTGGCCAGTCCGAGCATGGCCAGCTTGCGGGCGTCCTCGGACGCGAAATTGCCCTCCTCGACCAGCTTCTCCAACAGCTCGCCGCATTCGAAGTAGGCCAGCTCGGCGGCCAGTTTGAAGGTGCGCTGCCCGCCGGACAGATGCGGCGCGATCTCCAGGGTGCGGGTTTGCGGGTCGTAGCGGTGCAACACGCCCTCGCCGAGATCGATGCGTTCGGTGATCCGCACGTCGTGCGCGCGCAGGATCCTGGCGATCTCGCTGTTCACGTCGCCGCCGTGGAAACGGATGCGCGCGGTGAGGTCCTCCGCGGCGGTGTCCAGCTCGTGGATGTAGTTCTGGCGCTGGTAGAAGTAGTCGCGCACTTCCTCGTGCGGTTTGCTGATCGCGCCGCTGCCCGCGCTGTCGGCGAAGCGGTCCTCGGTGGCCGCCGCCAGCTGGGCGGAGGTGTTGCGGTAGCGGTTGTGCATGTTGACCAGCGCGCGGGCCATGCTCGGATGCGCCGAGACCATGTCCGCGATCTCCTGGGCGTCGGCCTCGATGCCCAGCTCCTGGTCCATCACGACCTCTTGGAGTTCCGCGATGAGCCGGGTGTCGTCCTGCGCGGAGAAGAAGGTCGTGTCGACGCCGAACACGTCGCTGATCTTCAACAGCACCGGGACGGTGAGGGGGCGCACGTCGTGCTCGATCTGGTTGAGGTAGCTCGCCGAGATCTCCAACTGCTGGGCCAGCGCGATCTGGCTCAGCCCGCGTTCGGTCCGCAGCTGACGCAGCCGAGCGCCGACGTAAGTCTTGGCCATGCGTCCAGTTTATGGATGGTTTCGCATCCATGCCAATCAGCGATTAACAGTCCTCGCAGGCACGTGTCATACCCGGCGGCTACCGTCGGCAGGGTGTTGTTCGCGGATGTCGTCGTGGCCTCGGAGACCGTGCGCGCGACCAGGTCACGCAAGACGAAGATCGTCACGCTGGCCGGGCTGCTGGCCTCGGCCGCTCCGGACGAACTCGCGCCCGTCGTGGCGTGGGCGTCCGGCGAGCTACCGCAGGGGCGGATCGGCACGGGGTGGCGCACGCTCACCACGCTCGACCGCCCGCCCGCGCCGGTGGCGACGCTGACGGTAGCGGCGGTGCACGCCGCGCTGAGCGAGCTGGCCGGTACCTCCGGCGCCGGGTCCGCCGCCCGGCGCAAGGAGCTGCTCGGCGCGCTGTGGTCCGCGGCGACGGCGGGCGAGCAGAGCTTCCTGGTGCGCCTGCTCACCGGGGAGCTGCGTCAAGGAGCACTTACCGCCGTGGTCGCCGAAGCCGTCGCCGTCGCCGCGGGCGTGCCGCCCGATCTGGTGCGCCGGGCGTACATGCTGTCGGGGCGGTTGCCGGTCACCGCCGTCGCGGCGCTGACCGGCGGCGTCGCCGCGCTCGCGGAGTTCCGGCTCGAAGTCGGCCGTCCGATCCAGCCCATGCTGGCCTCGCCCGGTGCGACGCTGGACGAGGCGCTGATCGAGTTCGAGGGCGAGGTGAGCGTCGAGCACAAGCTGGACGGCGCCCGCATCCAGGTGCACCGGGACGGCGACCGGGTCCGGATCTTCACCAGGACGCTGCGGGAGATCACCGCGGGCGTGCCCGAACTCGTCGAGCTGGTCGCCGGCCTGGACTGCACGAGCGTCGTGCTGGACGGGGAGACGCTGGCGCTCACCGACGCCGGGCGGCCGCGTCCGTTCCAGGAGACGATGAGCCGTTTCGCCGAGGTGAGTTCTACCCGGGAGCTGCTGCTGCATCCGTACTTCTTCGACTGTCTGCACCTGGACGGCCGGGACCTGCTCGACGCTCCGCTGTCCGAGCGGCGCGCCGCGCTGACGAAGGTGGCGGGTGCGCACGCCATTCCGGCGCTGCTGCGGCCGGATGCCGAGGCGGCCGCCGAATACTTCGACGGCGCGCTGGCCGCGGGCCACGAGGGCGTCATGATCAAGTCGTTGACCGCGCCGTACGCGGCGGGCAGGCGGGGCCGGGCCTGGCAGAAGATCAAGCCGACGCACACGCTCGACCTGATCGTGCTCGGCGCGGAATGGGGCTACGGCCGCCGCACCGGCTACCTGTCGAACCTGCATCTCGGCGCCCGCGACCCGGACGGCGGCGAGCCGGTGATGGTGGGCAAGACCTTCAAAGGACTCACCGACGCGCTGTTGCACTGGCAGACCGCCGAATTCCCGCGCCACGAGCGCTCGCGCGATCAGCACACCGTGTACCTGTGGCCGAGGCTCGTGGTCGAGATCGCGTTGGACGGCGTGCAGACCAGTCCGCGCTATCCCGGCGGTGTCGCGTTGCGCTTCGCACGGGTGGTGCGCTACCGCCCCGACAAAGAACCTGCCGACGCGGACACCATCGACACCATCCGCGCGCTGCTGCCGTGACCGTCGCGGCGATGTGAAGCGCGCTCGCTCCCGCGCCGGGTGCGTGTCGGGCGTGCGCGGCGAATCCCGCCACTGTAAGGATGGCAGCGCAAGGTTCCGGATGGCCGCCACGATGCAATGGTCCGGCCGGTTCGTACCTCCGGACAAGGAATCGGCGGGTGGGTGGGACGATGCGAATTGTGCTCTGCGGACGTTATGTCCGGCTGGTAGCGGCGTTGCTGGGCGCTTTGGCGGTCTGCGCGGTCGGTACGCCCGTACTGGCGAATCCGATCGAGCAGTTCCTCACGCCTTCGCGCGAGTACTCCGGGATCCTGCCCACGCCGCTGGGCGATCCGTTCTACACCCCGCCGCCGGAATTCGAGAACACCCCGCCGGGGACGGTTCTCGCGTCCCGTCCGGGCGGTACCGGCCTGACCGCGTTCCCGTTGCACTCGACCGAACTGCTGATCCGGTCCACCGACTCCAAGGATCATCCGGTCCCGGTGGTCGCGACGTTGCTCGTACCGCGAACGCCGTGGACCGGGCCGGGGCCGCGACCGGTGCTGTCGCTCAATCACGCGATCGACTCGCTCGGGCATCGGTGCGCACCGTCCTACGAGCTCAAGAACCAGTTGTGGGCCGAGTTGTGGGGCGCTCAGATTCCGTTGTCCAAGGGCTACGCCGTGCTCGTGCCCGACCACCAGGGCCCGCGGCAGGCGTACGGGGCGGGGCTGATGGCCGGGCACGCGGTGCTCGACTCGATCCGCGCCGTAGTGCGAACGCCGGAGCTCGGATTGCGACCGGATGCTCCGACGTTGGTCACCGGATACTCCGGCGGCGCCATCGCCAGCGGATGGGCCGCCCAGCTGGCCCCGGCGTACGCGCCCGAGCTGAATCTGGTGGGCGCGGCGTTCGGCGGCGTGCCCGCCGACTTCGGCATGCTGCTGTCCACCATGAACGGCCGCAACGCCGCGTCCGGCGTCTTCTTGGCCGCGACGCTCGGCTTGGCGCGGGAGTATCCCGAGCTGCTGGGCCTGATGAACGACAACGGCTGGCGACTGGCCCAGATCGGCAAGGACCTGTGCATGACCGCGGAGGAGTTCGGTGGTGTCGTGGCGCCGATTCCGGTACAGGCGCTCACCCATGCCGCCGCGCCCACCGAACTGCCGATGGTCAGGGAGATCCTGGCCGCCAATCGGCTGGGCGCGAGCGCGCCGACGGTGCCGGTGTTCCTCTATCACGCCACGCACGACCCGTGGGTGCCGCTGACCGGGGCGGAAAAGCTGTACGCGGACTGGTGCGGCGCCGGGACGCCGGTGGACTTCCAGGTCTATCTCGGCGAACACTTCCTGGTCGGCCTCAGCGGCATCCCCGGCGCGAACTCCTGGATCGACGATCGGTTCGCCGGCAGGCCGGTCGCCGCGCGGTGCACCCGATCCGGCTGAACAGGGCGAACCAGACTGGTCCAGGTCGATCCGCGGCAGTTTCGGTGACCGACATGGTCCTGCCATCCGGGGGTGCAGCACACTGGAGGCGTGACCGTCGAATTACTGGTTCTCCTGATCGTCATCGTCACGGCGCTCGCATTCGATTTCACGAACGGTTTCCACGACACCGCCAACGCGATGGCGACCTCGATCGCCACCGGTGCGCTCCGGCCGCGGGTGGCGGTCGCGCTCTCGGCGGTGCTGAACCTGGTCGGCGCGTTCCTCTCGGTGGCCGTGGCCGCCACCGTGGCGAAGGGCATCGTGCGACTCGACGCCGTCGGCGGCCAGGATCTGATCGTCATCGTGTTCGCCGGTCTGGTCGGCGGGATCCTGTGGAACCTGCTCACCTGGCTTTTCGGTCTGCCGTCGAGTTCGTCGCACGCGCTGTTCGGCGGCCTGATCGGGGCGACGCTGGCCGCGCTCGGCTGGAGCGGGGTGATCTGGGCGTCCGGGTCGGACGGCGTGCTCACCAAAATCATTCTCCCCGCTGTGCTCGCGCCCGTCATCGCCGCGCTGGTCTCCGCGATCGGCACCTGGCTGGTGTACCGGATCACCCGCGGCGCCGACGAAGGGAAGGTCACCGAGGGCTTCCGCTGGGGTCAGATCGGCTCCGCCTCGCTGGTCTCGCTGGCGCACGGCACGAACGACGCGCAGAAGACGATGGGCGTGATCTTCCTCGCGCTCGTCGCGCACGGGACGCTCACCAAGGACGACGACCTGCCGCTGTGGGTGATGGCCGCGTGCGCCGTGGCCATCGCGGCGGGCACCTACCTCGGCGGCTGGCGGATCATCCGCACGCTGGGCAAAGGCCTGGTCGAGATCGACTCGCCGCAGGGCCTCGCGGCGGAATCCGCTTCGGCCGCGATCATCCTGACCTCGGCTCATTTCGGATTGCCGCTGTCCACCACGCAGACCGCCACCGGCGCGATCCTCGGCACCGGCCTCGGCAAGGGCGCCGAGGTGCGCTGGGCCGTGATGGGGCGGATGGTGGTCGCATGGTTGCTCACGCTGCCGCTGGCCGCGGTAACCGGGGCGATCTGCTGGGCCATCGCCCACGTCATCGGCGGGCTGGCCGGTGTGCTCGTGGTCTTCGGCATCCTGATCGGGCTGTCGACACTGATGTACCTGCGGTCGCGGCGTGATCCGGTGCACACCGGCAACGTCAACGAGTGGCCGGGCGACGGGAACGATCCGCCCACGCCCGCCCCGCCCGCCGCAGGTGCGACGTCGGCGGACAAGAACCGTTCGGCCCAGGTGTAGGAGGATTCAGCGTGCACACTCTCGTCACGAATCTGAACTCGCTGTGGAAAGTCGTCGTCGCAGGGCTGGTGCTCGGCGCGGGCCTGCCGATGATCTTCGCGATCGGGGTGCGGTTCTGGTCCATGGCCGTGACAACCGACGCCGGTACGGGCACTGTGCGGCGCAATCATCCCGCCCTCGCGGTCGCGGTGGCGTGCTTCGCGCTGGTCGTCGTGGCGATCGTCAGCGGCATTCTCTACACGGCGAAAGCGTTCATCGCGACCAGATTCGGCATCCATTTGTTCGGGCAGGCGTGAGGAGTGCCAGTGTGACCGATCCAGTGAAACCAGCTCCGCTCCGGCCGAAACTGCTCGGCAAAGTCGTGGGCTGGCTGCGCGCGGGTTACCCGCAGGGTGTTCCGCAGTCGGATTATGTAGCCCTGTTCGCTGTGCTGCACCGGCACCTCACCGACTACGAGGTGGTGGCGATCGCCGAGGAGCTGGTCGCTTCGAATCCGGACAGCACGATCACTCACGCGGAGATCGAGCAAGCCATCGCCCGGTTCGCCAAGGAACAGCCGGACGAGGGCGACGTCGCTCGCGTCGCCTCCCATCTGGCCGCGGGCGGCTGGCCGCTGGCCGATCCGCCCGCCGACTCCGACTGACCGAGCCGCCGCCGATGCCACCCTTCCTGCACGCGATCATCGGCTGGCTGCGTACCGGATACCCGGACGGCGTCCCGGAATCCGATTACATCCCGCTGCTCGCCCTGTTGCGCCGACGCTTGTCCGACGAAGAGGTGGCCCGAATCGCCGCCGAGCTGACCGGCTTCGGTGGGATGGACATCGACCAGACCGACATCCAGGTGCTGATCACCAAGATCACCAACGACATGCCGTCCGAAGCCGACGTGGCCCGGGTGCGCGCCCGGGTCGAGGCCAATGCCTGGCCGAATCCGGACGATGCCTGAGTCATGGCTTGTCGCGCGGGCCGCTGAGGTAGGGCAGGCGGCGCACGCCCGCCGCGACCTCGTAGGCGAGATCCTCGTAGCCGAGGGCGAGTTCGGCGAGGCGCTCCCAGGCGTTGTGCACGGCCCATTCCGGTGCGCCGGAAAGGATCTCGTACGCGCAGGCGGAGAACTGGGCGAGCCGGTCGACCACCATGCCCACGGTTTCGGTGTGCATGTGCGCGCCGCCGTGTGGCGGCGGCGCCTCGGTGGCGACCCAGCGGTCGATGACCAGGACGAGGCGGGCGCGGTGCCGGTCGATGTCGTTGGATCCGCTCGGGTCACAGCGCAGGCGGCGTCGATGTAAACCCGCGAGTAGGTGGGCGGATTCCAGGATCGGGTGTGCCCGACGCGGCGCGGTGCGGCAGGCATGCAGGACGAGTTCTTTGGTCGGCAGTGGTTCCACTGCGATAACCCCCTGGATCGAATGGTCGCGCCGGGCGTCACGCGAGACGCGAAGAATCATCGACGATGCCGGCCGCCCGGACGCGGCAATCGGTACCGAGTGCGCAACGGCCCGGTGTCCCAAGGCGATTCGAGGACGACGAGGCCGACGGCCTCCAGCGGCGTGAGCCCGATGCGGCGCACCAGCTCCTCCGTCAGCGAAACCATCTCCGCCGCTTGGATAGCCGCCGTCGCTTGCTCCGTGGTCACCATCCGCCCACGCAGATAGGACACCACCCACGCGTCGTCACTGACCCGCCGCGCCTGATGCGGCGTCTGGTCACTCACCATCCACATCCGGTCGACGACATGCACAGACATCAGAACCCCCTTCATCCCCGCCGAGCGGGGTCGTTCGAGAAGCCCCGCTGTGATGCGCAACACAAGCAGCGTAGGTGCGAGACCACTGATAGGTCAACTTGACCAGTCAATTTGACAAGCTTGCCTCCCTGTGAATGCGGGTACGGTCATCTGCACGAACAGCCGGAAGGACTCATCGGACGATGGCGCCACTCTCGCCCACGGTCGCGCGCTGGGAGCTCATGCTCCGAATCAAGCGCCGCCGCAACGAGTTCGACGTATCCGCGTCCGTCATCGCCAAAGAGCTCGGCTTCACGCTGTCGTACTGGTCGAAGGTGGAGAAAGAACGCGTCCTGGCTGAGGACAAACTGCGAAATCTGATGAGCCTGCTCGAATTCGACCCGCAGGAGCGCGAGGAGATGTTGCGGCTGCGCGACATCGCGAAGCGACGCGGGTGGTGGTCGGAGTACGCGGGGTTGCTGTCGGACGAGGTGATACGACTCTACGGATTGGAGCACGGGGCGCAGAGCATTCGTAGTTACACGAGCATCTTGATTCCCGGTCTCTTGCAAACCGAGGACTACGCGCGGGCGGTGATCGCCAACGACCGGGCGCGAGTGCGGCAGGTGGAAATCGAGCGTTGGGTCGAAGTTCGCATGCGACGTCAGCAGCGGCTCACCGGATCGGAGCCGCTACAGGTCGCCGCGATCGTCAACGAGGCCGCGCTGACCCAGCGCACGGGAGGTGTGGCAGTGCTGAAAAATCAGCTGTCTCATCTTCTTTCGGTTACCGATACGCACGTCGACACAGTCGACGTTCGGGTTGTACCGTTCGACGCGCCAGGTGGTGTACTGCTGACCGGTGCGTCGTTCCACCTGCTCGGGTTCGACAGCGCACTCCTTCCCGACGTGGCGTGGACCGAGACACTGGTCCATCTCGGAGTGATCGAGGAGAGCGAACCGGTGCGTCACCTCGGGACCATGTTCGCCACCACTCTCGCCGAGCATGCGCTCTCGCGGAACGAGTCGATAACGTTGATCGAACGCAGACTCGCCGCGCTGTAGCGTGATCGGTATGGGGAGCGCGGTCGGCTGGTTCAAGTCATCACATTCGAACGACAGCACCGCCTGCGTCGAAGTCTGCTTCGACGGCGGTCGAGTCCTGGTGCGAGACAGCAAGTTCCATGAGTCGCCGAAAGCATCGCCTATCCTGGCGTTCACGCCGACCCAGTGGGCAGCATTCACCGCAGCGATCCGCACCCAACTCCCCTGACACACCTCCCAGCCGACTCTCAGCTCCACAACACCGAGCACTCAGCTCCACCGGGAAGAGTGTCCCCGTCGATGCGAAGCGATCCATCGACATCTCCACCGGTGGACAACTGCCCTGCCCACCACCGAACCGGCCGACGGCGCGCAAACCCCTCGCACGCGCCGCCGGCCGTTTCCTTCCGCGAGTGGCACATGGCTGTGGCAAAACGCGAGAGGGCCGCACGATGGTGTGCCACTCGTCAGAGATCGGCACCGTGGCGGCGGAGGGCTGCACGGGCTCGGGCGGTGATGGTGTGGGGGCGGTGGGTGAGGAGAGCGGCGCTTACGCGGATGAGGGTCCAGCCGAGGGATTCGAGGGCGGCGGTGCGGTCGATGTCCCAGGCGCGCTGGTCGCGGTTGGTCCAGTGGTGGGCTCCGTCGTATTCGACGCCGACTCGCCATCTATGCCAGCCCATGTCGAGGCGTGCGAAGGTCATTCCGTCCGGGCCCGGAACGCGAATCTGGGTTTCCGGTGCGGGTAGTCCGGCCTGCCGGAGCAACAAGCGCGTGCGCGTTTCCTGAAGAGACTCCGCACCGCCGTCGATATAGGGCAGCGTCCGGCGCAGGCTCGTAGCGCCGCGTGCACGCGGGTGACGATCGGCCAGCCGCTCGATGTCCGGGATAGTCAGCCGGGTGGCGTTGCAGAGGGCATCGACGACTTCGACCGCCTCGCCGAAGTCGAGTCGTCGTGCAAGGTCGAACGTGGTCCGAGCCGGTGTGGTGCAGCGGAAACCGCCCACCGTGCACACTTCGCCGGCGGGGATGGCGTCCCGGTAGACCAGCACGTGCCGTGGCGGCCGGGCGCGAGTGGGTAGCGTGATCTCGGCAGGCTTGTCATCCAGCCACAGCGTCCCGTGCATAGCCGCCGCGGAGAACCCGACCAAAACCCCGGAGCCTTTCGCCCAATGCCCGGCCGCTTGTGCGCGGCCCCGCGCATCCAGCCGAATCCCCCTCCGGACATACACATCCGGATGCACCCGCTCGAAATCCTTCCGCAACTCCCAGGCACTCACCACCCCCGCCCGTACCGCCCAACTTCCCGGAAAAACCTCCCCGACTTCCCCCATACCCCCATCCTCCCCACCACCCCCGACATATCTGGCGAGTGGCACATGGCTGTGCCAAAACGCGAGAGGGCCGCACGGTGGTGTGCCACTCGTGGACGTCAGGCGGTGGGCATCCAGAGGAGGTGGAGGAAGTGTTCGACTTCCGATTGGACGGCGACGCGGGCGGGGGTGAGGTATTTGCGTGGGTCGGAGAGGTCGGGGTCGGTTGTCAGGCGCTCGCGGATGGCGGACGTCATGCGGATATTGAGGCGGGTGGCGATGTTGATCTTCGTCATGCCGTGGTCGACGGCGGCGCGCAGGCCGTGATCGGGGACGCCGGAGGAGCCGTGCAGCACCAGGGGGACGGGGACCTTCGCGGCCAAGTGGGCGATCAGGTCGTTGTCGAGTTCGGCGGTGCGAGTCTGCATGGCGTGCGAGGAGCCGACGGCGACCGCGAGTGCGTCGACGCCGGTGGCGTGTACGAACTCGACCGCCTCGTCGGGATCGGTGCGCGCGCCGGGCGCGTGAGCGCCGTCCTTGCCGCCCACCGCACCGAGTTCGGCTTCGATGTGCACACCGCGTTCGTGGCACCACGCGGTGATCGCGGCGGTGGCGGAGACGTTGTCGGCGTAGTCGAGGGCCGAGCCGTCGTACATGACCGAGCGGATGCCGAGATCCACCGCGATATGGATCAATTCGGCGCTGGTGGCATGGTCGAGATGGACCGCGACCGCCGCGTCGCTGTCGGCGGCGATGCGCAGGCAGGCGAGTGCGAGCGGGGCGATGCCACCGTGATAGAGCGCGGTGTTCTCCGATAGTTGTAGGACCACCGGCCGTTTCGCCGATTCCGCGGCGGCCACGATCGCCTCGGCGTGCTCGAGGGTGATCACGTTGAACGCGCCCAGTCCGCCCGGACGGGCCGCGGCGATCAGTTCGGGGATCGAGGTCAGCGGCATAGCGCGTGCTCTCGCGAGAATGCGCGGCCCGTCCGCGCTTGCGAACCTTCCTGGTTGGTTCGGCTCCGTCGGAGTGTGAAGGTGTGGCGATGTGCGAGCGGAAAAGGTCCGCCGATCCCGCGTCCGGCGCGGCGCGCCACCGGCCACGATCGCGGCGGTACGGGCGAGGCCGTACCGTTCGTAGTCGGCTTGCCGCAGGCTGGGAACGTGGTCGTCGGAGTGTCGACGCTGCGCCGCGTTCGCCACGCGAACCGTGCTTGTGATGGTGGGGTCGGGATTCCGTAGTTCGGTCGTGTCGCTCGAGCAACCCGCTCGCCACCGTGGCTTGTCGGCTCGCACGGCCGGCGGCCGACCAGAAAGGAGTGGTGGACGGCTGTCACGGGGCGGCCTCCTGCGGTGCTGGTAGATCCAGTTCTCGAATCCGGACGGTCGGGGTGAGGCGGGTGCGCAGGCAGCGGTCGATCTCACCGGCCACCGGGACGACCACGGCAGCCGCGGAGGTCGCGACCGCGTCGGCGAGCAGGGCGGGCCAGTCGGTGCGTGATTCGGACGAGAGGGCGGCGATCACGGCCGCCACCGCGGCATCGCCCGCGCCGGTGGGATTGCCTGCGAGCGGCTCGGCCAGTGCCGCCGACCACGCGCCGTCGGCGGTCACGGCGGTGATCCCCTCGGGGCCGCGGGTCGCGATCACGGCGCGCACGCCCTGATCGATCAGCGGCTGCACGGCGCTGACGATGTCGTCGGCGGTCACGGGCTCCGCGCCGGTGAGGCGCTGGAGCTCGCTCTCGTTCGGCGTGAGCACGATGCCCGGCACCTGGGCGGCCAAGCGCAGCGCGTCACCGTCGACGTCGCAGATGGTCGGCACGTCCGCCGCGATGGCGGTGCGGGCGATCTCGGCGGGCAGCGAGGGGTCGATGCCGCCCGGCAGCGAACCGGAGATGACCAACCCGGCGATGTCGGTCAGCAGGCCCGCCACCCGGACGGACAACTGCTCGGCGGCGTGCGGATTGGAGACCCGCGCGCCCGGCTCCCACAGCGCGGTGGCGGTGCCGTCCTCGGACTCGCTGATCACTACCGTGCGGCGCACCCAGGGCAGCGCGTGCACGAAGTCGACCGGCATCTCCAAATCGGCGGCCGCCGCGAAGGCGTGATCGGAGAACCCGGTGGCTCTGGCGTACTTGCCGAGCTGATTCAGCACCCGGGTCACGTTGATGCCCTTGCCGCCGATGCGTTGCTCCACCGACCGGACCCGGTGGGCCTGCCCGCGTTCGAAACGTTCGACGCGATAGGTCATGTCGTACGCGGGATTCATTGTCACGGTGAGGATCACCTCAACCACTGTCCTCGTCTGAGCACCCTGCGCAAGTGGAGATTGTCACTGACTGTCAATATATCGGCGAACTGGCCGGGCCGCAGGTCACCGACATCGGCGAGCCCGAGCGCGGCGGCCGGAACCGAGGTGGCCGCCGGCACCGCGTCCCGCAACGGGACACCCGATTCGCGTACGGCGCGCGCGACGCACTCCAGCAGGGTGCTGACGCCGCCCGCGATAGACCCGTTGGCGACCCGTGCCACTCCGTCGCGCACGGTCACCGGCTGCGGGCCGAGCCGGTATTCGCCGTCGCCGAGGCCTGCCGCCTGCATGGCATCGGTGACCAGCGCGACGCGCCCCGGCGCGGTCGCGAACACCAGCGCGGCGAAGCCGGGGTCCACGTGCACGCCGTCGCCGATCAGCTCCACGATCGCGTCGCCCGCCGCAGCGGCCACCAGAGCCGCGGCGATCGGGCCGGGGTGCCGGTGGTGCAGCGGCGGCATGCCGTTCGCCAGATGCGTCACGAGGCTTGCCGATCCATTGGGTCGCAGAGCATTCCGGAAGGACGCATAGTCGGTGTCGCTGTGGCCGAGCGCGACGACCACACCGTTGTCGGCCAGCCGCTGTGCGACGGCCGCGTAACCGGGACGCTCCGGCGCGAGAGTCATCGCGCGCAGATGCGCGCCGCCCGCGCTCAGCAGCCGGTCGGTCAGTTCGGGATCGGGGTCGCACAGGTATCGCGGATCCTGCGCTCCGCAGCGCGCTTCGGACAGGAACGGCCCCTCGATGTGAATACCGCCGAGCACGCCTTCCTCGGCGAGTTCGCGCAACGCGGCGGTCTGCGCCACCATGTCCTCGACAGGACCGGTGACCACGCTCGCCACCACTGTGGTCGAGCCGTGCGCATGGTGCGATTGGGCGGCGGACCGTGCGTGCGCGCCGTCGACGGTATCGAATCGATAGCCGAATCCGCCGTGATTGTGAATGTCCACAAGCCCCGGCAACACGGTCCCAGAAAATGGCGGCTCAGGTAAATCGCGATGCGCCGCGCGCCACTGCGCGAACGACCGCACCGCCTCGATCCGCTCCCCGGAGATCATCACCACGCCGTCGTCCAGCGCGACGCTCGCCGAGACGATGCGTCCCCGGATCGTCAGCTCTGTCATGTCAGTGCCTCTCGGCTCGCGGTTCGGATAGCGTTCGCCGGGCGGAAGCGGTCGGCGGAGTACGCGCGCGGTGGTGGCTTCAGCCGTACGCGACGGTCAGCGTGCCGCGCGGCGGATGCACCCGTCGCACCACGGCGGGTCGGCGGTTGAACGATCGCGCCGCCCGGATTCGAGTCCGAGAAGTTTCCGCCATCTCGTCGACCGTCGGACCCACGGACTGGACGTGGACGCAGATCACGTTCGGCATCGGCCCGGTCGGCTCGGCGACGAAATCGACCCCGTTCCGACCAACGCCCGGGAAGGTGCCGGTCACAGATCGGTTTCCGACGTGGTGTCATGCCAATGCTCCGTGGCGGGCGAAGAGGGCGGCGCCCGCGAGGCCCGCACGAGCGCCGAACTCGCCGAGCACCACTCGGGGCGTGGGGACCAAGCGGAGGCGGTCGGATAGTGCACGGTGCAGTGGGTCGGTGAGCGCCGCGCCGGCTCCGGCGAGCCCGCCGCCGAGGACGACCAGTTCGGGGCAGGCCGCGTGCACGATGCCGACCAGCCCGTCGGCGAGCGCGTCGACCGCGTCCTGCACCACGGCGGCCGCGTCCGGGTCGGTGGACACGAGCGCGAAGACTTCCGCCGCGCCACCGCTCTCGCGCCCGGTGCGCCGGGTGTAGGCCCGCGCGATGGCCGCCCCCGAGGCGACCGTCTCGACGCAGCCGGTATTGCCGCAAGGGCAGGGCAATCCGCCCACGCGCCGCACCGGCACGTGCCCGTACTCGCCGACCTGCCCGTAACTGCTGCGCACCAGCCGTCCACCGACCGCCAGCGTCCCCGAGATGCCGGTGCCGAGGATGACGACGCACACGTTCTCGTAGCCCTGCCCGGCGCCGTACCGCCATTCCGCCCAACCGGCCACGGCCACATCGTGTTCGATCAGCGTCGGCATACCCCAGAGCTCGGCGAAGCGGTCGCCCACGTGCACGTCCCGCCACCCGACATTGCTGCTGAACACCGCGATCGACCGGGCGGTGTCGACGATGCCGGGAAGGACGACGGCAGCCCGGCGCACCCGACGACGGTCGGCTTCCGGCAGTTCCGCCAGCAATCGTTCGCCCAGTTCACCCACCGCGTCGAAGGCTGCCGGACCGTGTGGCGTGGCGACCGTGCCCACGGCCGAGGCCGCGCCCGCGGCATCGGTGACTTCGCCTTTGATGGTGGTGCCGCCGACATCCAATCCGAGGACGAGCGCGTCGCCCGGCAGCGCAGCCGCATCGGCCGCTGTGCTCGGCACTGCGGTGCGCTGCCCGGCCGAGCCCCGCCGTGTGGTCAGCCGGTCGTCGGGGCGCGCGCGGTCCGCCCCCGCACTGCGCGGTCCGGAGACGGACTCGCCCGCCGACGTCCGCGGCTGTTCGGTTCCCATTCTCGGCACAGTAGCTCGTGCCGACTCCTGCGCCCTTGCGCGCGCGGCCTGCGGAGATGTCGTGCCATCGTGCGAGGATTCGGTCCCCACTCCCGGGGCCGGTGATGCTGGGCGTTCGGATCGACCCACGGATGGTGGTGTGATCGTCGGCGCGGCGGTGTGGTCGGTGCCTGCGACCGGTGTGATCGCGGGCTGTCGCGGTTCGACGCGCTGGGGCGGCGTGGCGGTGCGCGTGGCCGCGAGCGGCTGGTGCATCACGGGCGGCGTGGCGGTGCGCGCGGCCGCGAGCGGCTGGAGCATCACGGTCGGCGGTGCGAGTCGGCTGTGCGGGTCGCGCTTCGCCGGGTCCGCCATCTGCGCTACCCGCCCCCGGCCGACGTTCACCGCACGCCCGCGATCATGACTTCAGGACCACCGAGCGATTCAGGCCGCGCGGGTGGTCGGGGTCGAGTCCCGAGTCGGCGGAGCGCAGGAGACAGAGCCGGTGCACCCGGATCAGGTCTGCCATCGGGTCGATGTCGCGGTGTTCCAGGTGGGCGCCGGTGGCGGTGACGTCGGTGGCGAAGCCCGGCTCCAGTGCTCCGAAGGCCCAGACCGCGCGTCCGGGCGCGGAGATGGCGATCGGGCCGTGGCGGTACTCGGTCGCCGGATACGCCTCCGTCCAGGACTGGCAGGATTCGCGCAGCTTGAGCGCCGCCTCGTCGGCGATGGCAGCCGCGAATCCCATGCCGACGAAGCTGATCTGCTCGGCGCTACGAACCGCCGCCAGCGATTCGGCGGGATCCTCGGCGAGCACCGCGCGAGCCTGGGCGATCACCGGCGTCAGATCCTCGCCCAGGTGGCTGCGCAGGATGGCGAGGGTGGTCGTCGCGAAGCGCGTCTGCACCACCGACCGCTCGTCGACCCGGTCGATCAGGATCGGGTCGCCCAGGTCGAGCACGGGCGTGCCGGGACTGGAGCAGATCACCGCGCGGGGGACGTGCGCCGGGATGTCCCGCATGGCGCGCACCACCTCGGTGGTCGTGCCGGAGCGGCAGATCACGAGGTAGCGGTCGTATCCACGCGGGCGGACCGCGCTGGCGGGCCAGGCGTCGGTGATCCCAGCGCCCGCGCCCTCCCGCAGCGCCGCGATCGCACACGACATGAAATACGAAGTGCCGCAACCGATCACAGCGACGCGCTCGCCCGGCCTCGGCAGCGCGGCGTGATGATCGGCGGCGATGGTCGCGGCGTGCGTCCAGTCGTCCGGCTGGGTGGCCACCTCGGTGGCCAGATGCGGCTCTGGTGTGCGGGCAGAAGTAGGCACCGGAACAGCTAAATCCTCGTGATCGTTTATGTCAAATTTACGAGCAAATCGGTCACATATGATCACGATCCGGGCTAGATTGAGGCGCACGGACCGTGCGTCCTCCCATCATCGGCGGCTCCGCTGGCGCCGTGTGGGTAAATCTGAAAGGTTCTGCTCGTGAAAAGACCATTTCGTCGCGTACTTGCCGGAGTCGCGCTGGTCACCGGCGTCGCGCTGACCCTCTCGTCCTGCGGGTTCGGTTCGAAAGACGCCGCGGACTCCGCCACCACGATCAATTTCCTCGCACCCGCCTACAGCGACGGCGCCACGGGCACCAAGGCGCTGTGGGACGGCATCATCGCCGAATTCCAGAAGCAGAACCCGGGCGTCACCGTCAACTTGCAGATGGAGTCGTGGAACTCGATCAACGACGTGGTGCGCACCAAGCTCCAGTCGCCGTCGACCACCCCGGACCTGCTCAACATCGACGCCTACGCCAGCTTCGCGGGCGACGGCCTGCTCTACCCGGCCACCGACATCGTCTCCGCGCCGGTGCTGGCCGACATCCAACCGGCTTTCGCGCAGAACGCGGCACTCGACGGCACCCAGTACGCGCTGCCGCTGTTCGCCTCCACCCGCACGCTGTTCTACAACGCCGAGCTGTTCGCGCAGGCGGGCATCCCCCGGCCGCCGAAGACCTGGGCCGAGTTGACCGACGCGGCGAAGAAGATTCAAGCGCTCGGCGGCGGCGTCTCCGGGTACGGGCTTCCACTCGGCAGCGAGGAGGCGCAGGGCGAGACCTCCATCTGGACCTTCGGCGCGGGCGGGTCCTGGGCCGACGGCGACCGGATCACCGTGGACACCCCCGAGAACCTGGAGGGTGTACGGGCCATGCGTGAACTCATCGATGCCGGTGCGACTCAGCCCAATCCGGGCGCGACCGACCGTAAGGACGTGATCAACGCCTTCATCCAGGGCAAGATCGGCATGATCGAAGCGCTGCCGCCGACCATCGGCCAGATCCTCGCGAAGAACCCCGGCCTGCGGTACGCGACCGCGCCCTCCCCGACCAAGACCGGCACACCGGTGACGCTCGGGGTAGCCGATCACCTGATGGCGTTCAAGAAGGACGGCGCCAAGGCCGAGTCGATCAGGAAGTTCCTCGACTTCTTCTACTCGGCCGCGGTGTACGCGGACTTCGTCAAGCACGAGGGCTTCATCCCGATCACGCACAGTGCCGCGACCGCGCTCGCCGAGGACCCGGTGACCAAGGCATTCGCCGCCACGCTTCCGGTGGCGCGGTTCTATCCGAGCAACAACCCGAAATGGGCAGCGGCTCAAGGCGCCATCCGCCAGCAGATGGGCACCATCGGGCAGGGCGCGGACCCGGCCCAGGTCTTGCGCCGGATCCAGGAAGCCGCGAACTGACGTGCGGCGCAGAGGAATAGTGGCGGCGTTGCCGTGGATCGGACCTTCGCTGGTGCTGATCGCGGCCGTCGTCGCCTTCCCCGCCTGCTACATGGTGTGGACCAGCACCAGGGACCTCAGCGCCTACGGCCAGGACCGCGGCAACGCCGGACTGGCCAACTATCGGACCCTGTTCGGGATCTCGGAACTCGGTTCGGTGCTGGCTCACACGGTGGTCTGGGTGATCGGCGTCGTGCTGATCACCCTGGTGCTGTCCGCGGCGCTGGCCCAGTTCCTGAACAAGGATTTCCCCGGACGCACCGCGGTGCGGATGGCGATTCTGGTGCCGTGGGCGGCGTCGGTGGTGATGACGACGACGATCTTCTACTACATGCTCGATCCGGACGTCGGCATCGCGAACCGGTTCCTGGTCGACATCGGGCTGCTCGACCGCGGTTACGGTTTCACCAAGCAGCCGACGCAGGCGTTCCTCGTGGCGATGGGCGTGGCGGTGTTCGTGTCGGTGCCGTTCACGACCTACACGATTCTCGCCGGGCTCCAGTCGATTCCGGCGCAGATCGATGAGGCGGGGCGAGTCGACGGCGCGGACGCGTGGCAGCGCTACCGCTACCTCACCCTGCCGCAGTTGCGTCCGGCGATCGCGGTGGCGACCATCATCAACATCATCAACGTGTTCAACTCGCTGCCTATCCTGCAAGTGATCACGGGCAGCATCGCGGGGTTCTCGGCGGACACCACGACGACGCTCACGTTCAAGCTGATCCGGCAGAACCAGCAGATCGACACCGCGGCGGCGATGAGCGTGCTGAACTTCGCGCTGATCATAGTCGTCATCGCGATCTACGTTCGGCTGGTCCGCCCGACCCGGGAGATCGACCGATGACGGCGCAGGCCGAGGCCATCGAGCAGGCCGTCCCGTCGGCGACCCGCGCCGGACGACGCCGCTGGGAGCTCACCGCGATCGGCGTGGTGCTCGCCGTGCTGTTCCTGCTGCCGTTCGTCGTGATGGTGCTCGGTTCGCTGAAGAGCAGGGCAGAGATCCTGCGCATCCCGCCGACGTATCTGCCGCAGTCCTGGCATCCGGACAACTACGCGACGATGTGGGACACCCCGGAGACGCCGCTGCCGTTCAACCTCGTCAGCACGATCATCATCGCGGTCTGTGCCACCGCGCTGGTGCTTGCCGTGGCGATACCGGCGGGGTATTACACGGCGCGGCACCGGTTTCCGGGGCGCGCGGTATTTCTCGGTGTGGTGCTGGTGACCCAGATGTTGCAGCCGACGGTGCTGGTCACCGGGTTGATCCGCGAGTTCTTCGCGCTCGGCATCAACGACACCTGGCTGGCGATGATCCTGGTGAACGCGGCGTTCAACCTGTCCTTCGCGGTGTGGATCCTGCACAGTTTCTTCGCCGCGATCCCGGTGGAGATCGAGGAGGCCGCGATGCTCGACGGACTCGGCCGCGCGCAGACGCTGGTCCGGGTGAGCCTGCCGCTGGTCTGGCCGGGCGTCGTCACGGCGACGATCTTCGTGGTGGTGGCGTGCTGGAACGAATTCGCCGCCAGTCTGGTCGTGCTGACCACGCCGGAGAACCAACCGCTGTCGGTGGCGCTGACCAAGTTCGTCGGCCAATACGACACCGCGTGGCAATACGTGTTCGCGATTTCCACTGTCGGCATCATTCCGGTGGTGCTGCTGTTCGCGCTCATCGAGAAGCGTCTGGTGGCCGGACTGACCGCGGGCAGTGTGAAATAACGTGCGAGCGCCGGACCGCCCGGATGCCGGAATCGCCACGGCACCAGCGTTCGACGCGCTGACCGAGGGTAGCCGCGCGGTAGCATCGAACGGTGACATGGCGGGAGCGCGGACCCAAGGACGGTCGCAGCTACGGCGGGCTGTCCAAGGAGCAGCGGGTTGCCCAGCGGCAGACCCGCCTGATCGATGCCGCCCTCGAACTATTCGGCACCCAGGGTTACGCGGCCACCTCGATCGAACGCCTCTGCGCCCTGGCGAACGTCTCCACGCGCAGTTTCTACGAGGACATGGGCAGCCGCGAGGCTCTGCTCATCGCCTTGGCGAATCGCATCACCTCCCGTGCGCTGGAATACGCGCTGGCGGCCCTGGCGGCGACCGAGAACGAGCCCTTGCCCATACGCGTGGTGGCGAGTTTCCGCGCGTACCTGGGCGTGACGTGTGCCGATGCCCGGTGCGCGCGCGTTTGCTATGTCGAAGTGGTCGGCGTGAGCGCCGCGGTGGAGGAGTGGCGCAGGCAGCAGCGCCGCTTGCTGTCGTCGTTGCTGATCAGCGAGGCAGAACGCGCCGTCGGGCGGGGCGAGACCGGCCCGCGGCGTTTCGACCTCTTCGCGCTGGCCGTGATCGGGGCGGTCACCTCGCTCGCCCAGGAATTGGTTCAGAGCACCGAGCCGGAGGCGACGGTGAGCCTGGACGAGATCTGCGCGGAGATCGCCTACTTCGTGAATTCCGGCCTCTCCGGCACGCGCGTCGATCCGCCGACGGAAACCGGGGCCGGGCGAATCCCCGTCGCGCTTCCGCAGCGACCCTCCGTCGAGGCCGATGTGTCCTGAGCCGGTCTGCCGCGGTCGTGGGGGATCGCTCCGGTCGGCACACGCGTGTGGTCAGATTGTTCGCGTGCTCGCCGAAACAGCAGGTTTCCCGCGCGACCGGGGCGGTGTGAGATGACCGGACCGCCCGATCGTCCGCAACGGTGGAACCGGTTGCTGGAACTGCTCGCCGAAGCCGGACGCCTCTCGGTGGAGGAAGCCTCCGAACGGCTCGGCGTGTCCGCCGCGACGGTGCGCCGGGACTTCACCGCGCTCGCCGAACAGCAACTGGCCACCAGGACGCACGGCGGCGTGGTGGCCACCTCGGTGGCCTACGACCTACCAGCGCGATACCGGCAGAGTGCGGGCGAGGCCAAGCAGCGCATCGCCGAACACGCTGCCGCTCTGGTGAATCCGAACGCCGTGGTGGGCATGAACGGCGGCACCACCACCACGGCGGTGGCCAGGGCACTGGCCGGGCGCACGGATCTCGGGTCGACCGCTGACGAGCAGTTGACCATCGTCACCAACGCGCTGAACATCGCGGGCGAGATGGTGCTGCGGCCGCACATGCGCACGATCGTGCTCGGCGGGGTGGCCCGGCGGGAGTCCTACGAACTGCACGGGCCGCTGGCCGAACGGGCGCTGGCCGAATTGCGGCTCGACGAACTCGTGCTCGGCGTGAACGCGATCTCGGTCGCGGGTGGCGCCCAGTGCAGGCACATCGACGAGGCCGGGGTGACCACCGAGATGGTGCGGCGTTCCGGCCGGGTGATGGTGGTGGCCACCGGCGACAAGCTCGAGCGCACCGCCCTGGCCCGCATCTGCGGCATCGAGCAGGTGCAGGTGCTGGTCACCGACACCGGTGCGGATCCGGCGGCGGTGGAGACGATCCGCGCGGCGGGTGTACGGGTCGACGTGGTGTAGGCGCGGGAATTCGGTGGGACGCCGTCCGAAAGCTGCCGGCACTGCCGGCTTGTGGCGCGACCAGGATGTCGGGGGAACCGTTCGCCGGCCGGTGTTTCGGCGAATCTACTTCGCGGCTGCCGGTGCCAGGGACCGCGAAACCTCGGCGGCGGGGCGGATGCTGCGTCGCCAGACCAGGAACCCCCAGGCCACGAAGCCCGCGTAGACGAGGTACAGGGCGGCCGACGGGTAGTAGCCCGCCCGCACCAGCAGCGGAATACCGACCAGGTCTACCGCGATCCAGATCAACCAGAATTCGGCCAGCCCTCGGGCCATGCCGTAAGTGGCCAGGACCGAGCCGGTGAAGATCCACGCCTCGGCCCACGGGCCGTAGGAATCCAGCCACGCGAAGAGTTGGGCGAAAACCGCCGTGCCCGCGAGCATCGCGGCCACGAGGATCACGCGTTCGCGCGTGCTCGCCCAGCGCGGGTCGACGCCGCGATGCTCCAGGCCGGTTTCCCGCGCCGCGTGCCGGTACCAGCTCCACCAGCCGTACACGCTGACCGCGACGAACATCAGCTGACGTCCGGCCTGCCCGGCCATATTCAATTGCTGCGGGGTGTGGAACACCCCGCCGACGAACACGGTGAACAGTAGGGCGTTCCCGGCGATGCCGACCGGCCAGGCCCAGACGCGCCGCCGCATGCCGCCGATCGCGGAGGCCAGGCCGAAGCCGTTGCCGATCACTTCGCGCCAGAGGATCTCCGAGCCCGCGATGTGCAGCTTGGCGTCGAGCAGCGTGAGGATCGGGTTCACCTGTCGTGTAACCCGCGGCGAGGCGTATCTCATCCGATCGGATCGCCCCGATTCGAAATCCACCCCGCCGCCGCGGTGCGGACCGTAACGATTGCGCAATCCGGCGACGCGATTCGCAACGTCCGTGCAATGGGGTGCTCTTATCGTGGCCGTCATGAGCACGGAGAGCGGTACCGCCGGGGGGACCGGAATTCATCTCAGCGGATTGACCAAGTTTTTCCGGGTCGGGCGGAAGACCGTGCAGGCGCTGGCGAGCGTCGATCTGCACACCGAGCAGGGCGCGTTCCTGTCGCTGCTCGGCCCGTCCGGCTGCGGCAAGTCGACGGTGCTGCGCATCCTCGCCGACCTGGAGACGCCGACCGCGGGCACGGCGCTGATCGATGGCGCGACGCCCGCCGAGTTGCGCGGCCGCCACGCGTTCGGCATCGCGTTCCAGGATTCGGCGCTGTTGGCGTGGCGGTCGGTGGCCTCGAATATCGCCTTACCGCTGGAGGTCGCGGGTATCAAGCCGGAGCCGGGGCAGATCGATGACCTGATCCGGCTGGTCGGACTGGAGGGCTTCGAGAAGGCCAAGCCCGCGCAGCTGTCGGGTGGGATGCGTCAGCGCGTCTCGATCGCGCGGGCGCTGGTGGTGCAGCCGACCGTACTGCTGCTGGACGAACCGTTCGGAGCGCTCGACGACATGACCAGGCAGCGGCTCAACCTGGAGTTGCTGCGGATCTGGACCGAGAAGCCCGCGACGACGCTGATGGTCACCCACGGCATCGCGGAGGCGGTGTTCCTGTCCGACGTGGTGGCCGTGATGAGCCCGCGGCCGGGGCGGGTGCTGGAGCTGGTCGAGATCGATCTGCCGCGCCCACGGCTGCCGGAGATGATGCGGACCCCGGAATTCCACAAGCTGCACGACTATCTGTCGGAACTGCTGTTCGGGACGTCGGGAAAGGGAGGAGTCGCGTGAACGCGCCGCAACCGGAACGCTGTCTGCGATACGGCAAGCCGGGGCGGCAGCGGCCCGGTGCGCACACCAGGCCGGTGCGCCGACATTCGCCGGGATGCTGTATCCGTCGAACGGGCGGTGTGGCATGAAGCGCTTCGCGGGCGTGCTCGGCGTACTCGGACTGGTCGCGGGGTGGTGGGCTCTCGCGGCGCTCGAGGTCGCGGGCGGCACCATACCCAGCCCCTGGCAGGTGCTGCACACCATGTACACCGACGGATGGGACCTGTACGGCCCCAATTTCCGGATCACCGCGCTCGGTGCGCTGCAGGGATTCGTCTGGGGCAACGGCTTGGCCATCGCGCTGGCCGTCCTGATCGTGCTGGTCCCGCCGATCGAGTCGCTGGCCACCCAGCTGGCGATCCTGAGTTATTGCACACCGCTGCTCGCGCTGGGCCCGATCATCCTGGTGGTCTTCGGCGGACGCACGCCGACAGTGTTCCTCGCCGCGATGTACTGCTTCTTCACCACGATGGTCGGCACCGTCGCCGGATTGCGTTCGGCCGACCGGACCAGCCTGGACTTGGTGCGCGCCTACGGCGGCGGGCGCGGGCAGCAGCTGTACCGGGTGCAGGCGATCTCGGCGCTGCCCAGCACGTTCGCGGCGTTGAAGATCGCCGCGCCGTCGGCCGTGCTCGGCGCGATCATCGGCGAGTACCTCGGCGGTGTGGACAGCGGAATCGGGGTGGCGCTGACCGCCGCGCAGACGTCCTACAACGTGCCACGCACCTGGGGCATGGCGCTGGCCGCCGCGGCGCTGGCCGGACTCGGCTACGCGCTGGTGGCGCTGGCCGCCCGGCTGGCCGCGCCCTGGACCGGGCGGGAGGCGCGATGAGCATTCGGACGCAACAGGTTACGGAGGACGCCCGATGAATCTCCTGCGACGGATCGGCCTCTTCCTGTTCCCGCTGGCCACCTCGCTGCTGCTGATGCTGGTGATCTGGTACGTCTTCCTGAAGATGTTCCCGCAGGTCGGCCCTCGGGTCGGCAAGACGCCCGGCGATATCTGGACCTACTTGGTGACGGCGCCCAACGCCGCCACCGCGCGGCAGGCGATCCTGGATGATCTGCAGATCACCTTGCGCGACGCGGCCATCGGGTTCGGCGCGGGCATGCTCGCCGCGCTGGTGGTCGCCGCGCTGTTCGTGTCGTTCGCCGCGGTCGAGCAGACCTTCCTCCCGGTGGCCGTGCTGCTGCGCTCGGTGCCGCTGGTGGCGCTCACGCCGATCATCGTGCTGGTGTTCGGCCGTGGCCTCGCCGGCGTCGCGGTGCTCGCCGCGATCGTGGTGTTCTTCCCCGCCTTGGTCATGATCATGGCGGGGTTGCGCAACGCGCCGCGGCAGGCGCTGGAACTGGTGGCCGCGTACGGCGGTTCCCGCTGGACCGGGTTGCGCATGGTGGCCGTGCCCGCGGCGTTGCCCTCGGTGTTCGCCGCCGCGCGGATCTCGGTGCCGGGCGCGCTGATCGGCGCGCTGCTGGGGGAGTGGCTCGGCAGCGGGACCGGCCTGGGCGCGGGTCTGATCCGGGCGATTCCGACGTTCCAGTACAGCAAGTTGTGGGCCTCGATCGTCATCGTCACGTTGGTCTCGGTGGTGCTCTACGCGATCGTCGGTGTGGTCGAGAACCTGGTGCTCGCACGGTTCGGTCCGGAAGCGGGACGACTCTGACCGAGCGGCCCGGCCCGGCGATACCGCGCGAATCCGCGCCCGGAACGCCAAAGTAAAGAAAATGAAACGCGCTACACCTAGATTCGGCCCATGACACCCGCGCAACGCTCCACGTCCGGGCACCTGAACCGACGCTCGTTCCTCCGTTACTCCGCGTTCACCGGCGCCGCGCTCGGTGGTGCGGGGGCGCTGGTCGCCTGCGGGAACGCGGGCGACTCGTCGGGCGGCACCACCGAGGACGGTTCGAAGTACGGCGGCGTCGCGGTGCAGCTGTCCTGGCTGAAGAACATCGAATTCGCCGGCGAATACTTCGCCGATTCGAAAGGCTATTTCAAGGAAGCCGGTTTCGGCTCGGTCGACCTCGTCGCGGGCGGCGCGGCCAGCACTTCGGTGGAGGCCGGACTGGACACCGGGAAGGTGTGGCTGGGCTTGTCCGCGCCGCAGACCACCGCACCGGCGATCCTGGAGGGGCTGCCCGCCAAGATCGTCGCCACCACCTATCAGAAGAATCCGTTCGCGATCGTGTCCGCCGCTGCGCGACCCATCCACTCGCCCCAGGACATGAAGGGCCGCAGGATCGGTGTGCAGGACACCAACCAGCTGATCTTCCAAGCGCTGCTCACCGCCAACGGGCTGAAGCCGGGCGATGTCACCGTCGTGCCCGCGCAATACGACCCGACGCCGCTGGCCAACGGGGAGGTCGACGGATGGGTCAGTTACGTGACGAACGAACCGATCACACTGGCGGCCAGAGGTTTCCAGAACACGCACTTCTTGTTCGCCGACTTCGACCTGCCGCTGGTCGCGGAGACGCTGACGGTCGCGCAGTCCACCATCGACAAGGAGCGCGACAAGCTGAAGGCCTTCCTGGCCGCCGAGATCAAGGGCTGGAAGGACGCGGTGGCCGACCCGGCCGAATCGGCCCGGCTCGCGGTCGAGGTGTACGGCAAGGATCAGAAGCTCGATCTCGCCGAGCAGACGAAAGAGGCTCGCGCGCAGAACGATCTGGTGGTCTCGGCGGACACCGCCGCCAATGGTTTGCTCTCCATGACCGACGCGCTGATCGAGCAGAATATCGTCGCGCTGCGCGCCGCGAAGATAGATATCAAGGCCGCACAGCTGTTCGACCTGTCCGTGCTGCGCGAGGTGTACGCCGAAAACCCCAGCCTGAAATAGTCAGATGCTCAGTCCGACAGCGGTTCGCGATGTGATCGGGAATTCACCGCTGTGCGGGTCGGCCGCTCGCGCCGGTTGCGCGGCGCGGGCGGCCAGCAGTTCGGCGGCGATCGCCACGGCCATCTCGGGGGCGGTGCGCGCGCCGATGTCCAATCCGGCGGGCGAGTGCAGCCGTGCGAGCGTCTCCGGGCCGAAACCGCCTGCCTGGAGATCCTCGATCCGCCGTAGGTGCACCTGGCGTGAGCCCATGGCGCCGAGATAACCGAGCTCGGGTAGTCGGAGCGCCACGGTGAGCAGCGGGATTTCGAACATGGGATCGTGCGAGAGGACGACTATCGCTGTGCTGCTGTCGATCTCACCGGCCGCGGTAAGTGTGTTGAGGTAGCGGTGCGGCCAGTCGACCACTACCTCGGCGCCGGGAAACGATTCCGGGGTGGCGAAATTGGGGCGCGAGTCGCAGATCGTCACCCGGTAGCCGAGCAACCCGGCCTGCACGGTCAGTGCGGCGGCGAAAGAATTCGCGCCGAAGATGATCAGCCGCGGCGGCGGGGCGAAGGAGGACACGAAGACGTCCGAATCCGGTAGCGCGACCAGTTCGGTGGCGTGTCGCTTGTCGGTGATCAGGTGCTGGCCGATCAGGTCGGAGTCGGAGTTCCAGACCACCGTGAAGACGGTGACCCTGCGGTGCGCCGCGATCTCGGCGGCGACATCCGGGAACTCCGGGAAGTGTCTTCGCGAGAACGGTTCGGTGAAGACGTCCATCATCCCCTCGCCGTTCCCGCCCGCCTCCAGGCCGGTGGCTACGCCGAAGCGGTGCATCGCGCGACGGCCGGTGCGTGCCGCCTGGAGCACCGCCTCGTACGCGATCTCCTCCAGTCCGCCCGCGGCGACCGATCCGTAGACGCCCCCGTCGGGGTCGACCAGCATCGCCGAGCCCACCGGTAACGGGGCGGCGCCCACGGTGCGCACGATGGTGCCGAGCCCGCCGGTCCGGCCCGAGTGCCACACCCGCAACAGGTCGTCGACGATGTCCCGCATCAGCTAGCTCCGATCACCGTGCGGTCGTGGCCGGGAAGTCACGATCGACGCCCGTCGCCAAATCGTCGCACGTGACGCACACCATATCGTTTCTGCCGGTCAAATAGGTCCGGGCTCCGGAATCTCCTGCTGCCGACCCACAAACCGCATTCCAGTGCTTGTGAGCTATAACAACAGGGTGTCCGGGTGTGTGATGGAACACAGCACGTGCCAGGCCGCCGGGGGACGCCAGCGCGGCGGAGAGCACCCGGGCGACCACGTCGGCTCCGACATCGGGAGTGTCCACCGGCATGATCGCGGCGTAGCGTGCGGGAGTCCCCGCCGCGGCGATCAGGCCCGCCCGCAGCGATGCGCTCATGCCGGTGGCCCAGTCCGCGGCCCACACGTGCCGCACGCCCGGCGGCAGGTCGACGATCCGCGGCGTCGGGCCGGTCGCGCCGAGGACCACGATGACCGGGTCACACCCGCCGTCGCGCAGCGCGGTGACGGTCGCTCGCAGCCAGGCGCCGCCCTCGGCGAGCACCTTGGGTTTTCCGTAGCGGGTTCCGGCGCCCGCGGCGAGGACGACGCCCGCGCAGGGCGCGACGGCGGGACGATCGAGATCGGCCATGGCTGAAACGGTAATACCGCGCGGTCTGCGCCGCACGAGTTGCCGGTGCTCAGACGCCCGCGCGAGCGACACGCCGAAGGCGCTCCCGACCCTTCCGGTGGCGGCCCGGTTGGTCGTATCCGATGCTGGTCCGATGACGGATCAGCGATCCGGGCTCGCGGGGTTCGACGCGCTGTCCGAGGATGCGGCCTACCGGGCGGTGCTCGGCTGCTGCTCGTCGCCGGGCTTCGCGCGGTCGCTGGTCGCCGGCCGTCCGTACCGGAGCGTCGACGCGTTGCTCGACACGGCGGACGAGGTGTTGGCGCGGCTGCCCGAGTCCGAACTCGACCTCGCCCTGGCAGGGCATCCCAGGATCGGGGAGCGGCCGCGATCGACGGCTTCGGCGCGGGAGCAGGCCGGGGTGGCGGGAGCGGCCGACGCGGTACGCGCGGCGCTCGCGGAGGGCAACCGTGCCTACGAGGAGCGGTTCGGGCACATCTATCTGGTGTGCGCGAGCGGAAAGTCGGGCGAGGAACTGCTCGCGCTGCTCACCGCCCGGCTGCGCAATGATCCCGAAACCGAAAGGCGAATCATGCGAACAGAATTGGGCAAGATCAACCGGGTCCGGGTGCACGCTCTGCTGGCGGAGTGGTCGTGAGTGAGTGTAGCGAGCGAACGGCCGGCGCAGCCACGTTCGTGGCCATGACGGAGCCGAGCGCCGGCGAGGCGCAGTCATGAGCACGCTGAGCACACACGTGCTCGACGCGGTGCGCGGTGCGCCCGCCGCGGGCGTCACCGTGACGTTGTACCAGCGGGACCGGCGGCTCGATTCAGGCGAAACGGATGCCGACGGACGGATCGGCGCACTGGGCGAAGCGCTCGAACCCGGAACCTATCGGCTGGTGTTCGACACCGGCGCCTATTTCGCGCAGCGGGAAGTCGAAACCTTCTATCCCGAGGTGAGCATCGCGTTCGCCGTGACCGAGCAGCGGCACTATCACGTCCCTTTGCTGTTGTCGCCCTTCGCCTTTTCCACCTATCGAGGGAGCTGAGCCGAGCATGGAACTGACCGGGCCGATCGTGCTGACCGACCACCGATACGGCAAGGCGGAGAACCGGATCGTCCGGATCCACCGGCAGACCGCACGCCACGAGATCCGCGACGTGAACGTGTCCACGGTGCTGCGCGGCGACTTCGCCGACGCGTACGTCGCGGGCGACCAAGCGAAGGTGCTGCCCACCGACTCACAGAAGCAGACCGCCTACGCCTTCGCGAAGCAGCCGGGACTGCGCGCCATCGAGGACTACGCGCTCGCGCTGGCCGATCATTTCGTCACCGAGATCGAACCGGTGCGCAGCGCGCGCGTCGAGGTCGACGAATACGCCTGGCAGCGCGTCTCGGTCGGCGGCGTGGAGCACGACCACACCTGGGTGCGCCGAGGGCCCGAAGTGCGCACCGTGGCGGTCACCGTGGCCGGGAGCGGCAGCGAGCGGCGGGCCTGGGTCGTGGGCGGGGTGAAGGATCTGACCATCCTCAAGTCGACCGGGTCGGAGTTCGCGGACTTCCTGACCGACGAGTTCACCGTGCTCGCGCCGACCCATGATCGGATGCTGGCCACGTCACTGATCGCCGAGTGGCGGTTCGCGGACAGCGCGGGCGTCGACTGGGACGAGGTCTACACCGGAGTGCGCGCGCGGTTGGTGGAGACCTTCGCGACGCTGCACTCGAAGGCTATGCAACAGACGCTGTTCGAGATGGGCAAGGCCGCGCTCGCCGCCTATCCGGTGCTGGCCGAGATCCGGCTCGCCGCGCCGAACAAGCACAACTTCGACTACGACCTGACCCGCTTCGGCATCGAGAACCGCGGCGAGGTGTACCACGCCGACGACCGGCCCTACGGGCTCATCCACGCCACCGTGGCGCGCGCGGACGCACCGGAAGCGGGGCCCGCGTGGACCAGGTGACCGTCGTCGCGAACTGCGCCGTCGCGACGGTCGACGCGGACGGGACCGAGTACACCCGCGGCCACGTCGTCGTGCGCGGCAACCGGATCGACGCGGTCGGTGCGGGGGATCCGCCGGACCTGGGCCCGGACGCGCGGCGGATCGAGGGGCGTGGCTGCCTGCTGACTCCCGGGCTGGTGAATACCCACCATCACCTCTACCAATGGATCACCCGCGGCCTGGCCACCGACCACACCTTGTTCGAATGGCTCACCACGCTCTACCCCGTCTGGGCGGGTATCGACGAGGACGGAGTGCGCGTGGCGGCCACGGGTGCGCTCGCGGCTCTCGCGCGCACCGGGTGCACCACCACCACCGATCACCACTACATATTCCCGCGCGACGGCGGCGACCCGCTCGCGGCCGAGATCACCGCGGCGGCGCGGGTCGGCCTGCGGTTCCACCCCTGTCGCGGCTCGATGGATCTGGGGGCGAGCGCGGGCGGGCTGCCGCCCGACCACTTGGTGGAGCGCTTGGACGACATCCTCGCCGCGAGCGCGGCGGCCATCGCGCGCTGGCACGACCCGTCGTTCGATGCCATGCTGCGGATCGCGCTGGCGCCCTGCTCGCCGTTCTCGGTCACGGCGGACCTGCTGCGCGAATCGGCGGCGCTGGCTCGCGCCACCGGTGTCCGGCTGCACACCCACCTCGCCGAGACCGTGGACGAACAGGACTACTGCGCCGACACTTTCGGCTGCACACCGGCGCAGTACATGGAGCGGTTGGGCTGGTTCGGTTCCGACGTCTGGTACGCGCACGCCGTCCACCTGGACGATGACGCGATCGCCGCCATGGCGGGAACCGGCACCGGCGTGGCGCATTGCCCCACCTCGAACGCGCGGCTCGGCGCGGGTGTCGCGCGCACCGCCGACCTGGTGCGCGCGGGCGTCCCGGTGGGGCTCGGCGTCGATGGTGCGGCGAGCAACGAGGCCGGTTCGATGATCGAGGAGCCGCGCCACGCGTTGCTGTGGGCGCGCAACCGGGGCGGGCCGCGAGCGATGACCGTGCGTACCGCGCTCGAACTGGCCACCATGGGCGGCGCGCGAGTGCTGGGCCGGGCCGCCGAGATCGGATCGATCGAAGTGGGCAAGCTGGCGGACCTGGCGTTGTGGCGCCTGGACACGGCCGCGCACGCCGGGATCGAGGATCCGGTGACCGCGCTGGTGCTCGGCTCGGCCCCCCAGCTGGCCGCGCTGCTGGTGAACGGACGCGAGGTGGTGCGCGACGGCGAGGTGCGGACGGTGGACACGGAGGTGGTCGCGGGCGAGGTGGCGCGCGCGCAGGCGGCGTTGGCCGCGAAGGCGGGTTGAGCGGCTCGCGCGGATCGGTCACCGGCGAGCCTGCCGAAAAGCGGACCGGCTTACCCGGACGGGGTGCCGTCGTCGCACGGTCCGTGCTGGTCGAGGTAGGCGGGGCGGACAGCTCGTCCACCTCCTCGACCGTGTGGTCAGCAGCACCCAGCGCACGGTGGCGCTGTCGGCGGCGGCGAGGACGGGAAGAGGCTGTCGGCGCGCGACTGTCCGGTACCCGCGGCGCAGGATCGCAGCGCCGATCTGGGCGAGGTGTCGTGCCTGGTCAGGCGGGACGAGCAATACTGAAGCAAGGTCGGCTCGGACGGCCCGTCGATGCGGGCGGAGCTGTGGTGTTGTGGATGGCACGCCCGCTCGGCCGGGGTGGTTCCCGGCCGCGGACGGCCGTCGTGCGGCGAGGTAACGGCCGCGCAATCCGACGCGCGTCGCGCGCAATATGGCGGCAACCGACTGGCTCTACGGTGACGGAGAGGCAGGAACGAGGTGAGACGTGGACCTGGACACGATCCGCGAGGTGGTGATCGCCCGCGAGCGGGAGGACCTGGCCGTGCTCGGCGCTTCGACTGCGGTGCTCGCCGGAGGGACCTTCCTGTTCTCCGAGCCGCAGGATCAGCTGGTGCGCCTGGTCGACATCACCGGCTTGGGATGGCCCGCGTTCGAGATCGGGGACGACGGACTGGAGATCGCCGCGACCTGCACCCTGGCCGAGTTCGCCGGCGCCGCGCCGGGACGTGAGCTGGGGATGCCGGTGTTGCACGACCCGTGGCCGGGGACCGCGCTGTTCGCGCGATCCTGCCGGGCGCTGCTGGCCTCGCACAAGATCTGGCGCAGCGCTACCGTCGGGGGCAACGTCTGCCTCGCGCTGCCCGCGGGCGCGGTGCTCGGCGCGCTGGTCGCGCTCGACGGGATGGCGATGGTGTGGGCGGCCGACGGCGCCGATCGGCGTATCCCGATGCGAGAGTTCGTCCTCGGTCCGGGGCGCACGGTGCTGCGGCCCGGTGAGGTGCTGCGCTCGATTCGCCTGCCTCGGTCGAGTTTGCTGGCACGCACCGGCTTCCGGAAGATCGCGCTCGCTCCGCTCGGCCGGTCGGGCGCCGTGGTGATGGGGCGGCGGGAACGCGACGGCCGCAGCGCGGTCACCATCACGGCCGCCACGACCAGGCCCGTCGTCCTGGATTTCGCCGCCCCGCCCGGCGACGGTGCGGTACGCGACGCTCTGAGCATGATCGATCCCGCGCTGTGGTTCGACGATCCGCACGGGTCGCCGGAGTGGCGCGAGCACGTCGCGGGGATGCTCGCCCGTGAGGTCGCCGCGGAATTGCGGGAATTCTGATGCGATTCGAGGTGGACGGCAGGACCGTCGACATCACGGCGCGGCCGGGCCAGTGCCTGCGGACAGCGCTGCGCGAGAACGGCGTCCTCGCGGTGAAGAAAGGGTGTGACACGGGCGATTGCGGGGCCTGCTCGGTGCTGGTCGACGGAATGACGGTGCACTCCTGCGTCTTTCCCGCCTATCGCGCCGCCGGACGGTCCGTCACCACCGCCGCCGGGCTCGGAACGCCCGAGCACCCGCATCCGGTGCAGCGCCGGTTCGTCGACAACGCTGGATTCCAATGCGGGTTCTGCACCGCGGGCATGGTGGTCACGGCCGCGGGATTGGGGTGCGGCGACGACGAGCGGATCGCCGTGCCGGCTGACGAACTCGCGGAGTTGCTGAAAGGCAATCTCTGCCGCTGCACGGGCTACCGCGCCATCCGTGCCGCGCTGGGCGAGCCGCCCGATCCGGGCGACTCTGCCGCCTTCGCTCCTGATGGGACCGTGATGACCGCCGGTGGCGCGGGAGTCGGCGTGTGGGCCGGGGTGCCCGGCGGCGAGCCGCGTACTTCGGGCGGTTCTGCGGCTTGCCCTCCCGATGGGATCGTGACGACCGCCGGAGGTGCGGGAGCCGGAGTGTCGGCCGGGGCGCGTACTTCGGGCCGTTCTGCGGCTTGCCCTCCCGGCGGGACCGAGACAAGCACCGGAAGTGCGGGGGTCGGCGTGCCGGGCGGGGTGCCCGGCGGCGAGCCGCGTACTTCGGGTGGTTCTGCGGCCTTCCCTCCCGGTGGGATCGTGACGACCGCCGGAGGTGCGGGGGCCGGAGTCGGCGCGTTGGCCGGGCCGCGCATCGTCTCCGGGAGCGAGCCGTTCACGCTGGACCTGCCGGAGGTCGGCTCCCCCACCGAGGACCTACCGCGAACGAACGATGCCGCCACCGTGCCGCCGATCGCCCCGCTGCACATCGCGGTGCTGACCAGTCCGTACCCGCACGCGCGCATCCGCTCGATCGGTGTCGCCGCGGCCGTGGCGCTGCCAGGCGTGCACGCGGTATTCACCGCTGCCGATGCGCCGGACGTGCCGTTCTCCACCGCACGACACGAACTGCGCACCGATGATCCCGACGACACCTACGTGCTCGACCGGACCGTTCGGTTCGTGGGGCAGCGGGTGGCCGCGGTGGTGGCCGACAGCGTCGGGATCGCCCGCGAGGCGTGCCGCCTGCTGGAGGTCGACTACGAGGTCCTGCCCGCGGTATTCGATCCGCGCGACGCGCTGCGCGCCGAGGCGCCGAAACTGCACGCGGACAAACCGGTTTCGGCCCGGATCGCCGATTCCGGCCGCAACCTCGTCGCCGAGCTGCACGGCGAGGTGGGCGACGTCGCGGCGGGACTGGCCGCCGCGGCCCACGTCGTGCGCGGCGTCTGGCATTCGCCGCGGGGGCAGCACGTGCACCTGGAGACACACGGCGGGGTCGGCTGGCTGGATGACGCCGGACGGCTCGTCATCCGGTGCAGCACCCAGGTGCCGTTCCTGGTCCGCGATGAATTGTGCCGCCTGTTCGGGCTGTCGCCGGGGCAGGTGCGGGTGTTCGCGGCCAGGGTCGGCGGCGGGTTCGGCGCGAAACAGGAGATGCTGGCCGAGGACTTGATCGCGCTGGCCGTGCTGCGGACCGGCAGGCCGGTGCAGTACGAGTTCACCCGCGCCGACGAGTTCGTTTCCGCGACCTGCCGCCATCCGATGCGAGTCGAGGTGACGGCGGGGGCCGACGCCCACGGTGTGCTGACCGCCTTGGCCGTAGACGTGCTCGCCGACACCGGCGCCTACGGCAATCACAGCGGTGGGGTGATGTATCACGGCGTCGGCGAGTCGGTGGAGCTGTACCGCTGTGCCAACAAGCGGGTCGACGCGCGAGCGGTGTACACCAACAATGTTCCTTCGGGCGCGTTCCGCGGCTACGGCCTGGGCCAAGTGATCTTCGCGGTGGAGTCGGCGCTGGACGAACTCGCGCACGCGCTCGGCGTGGACCCGTTCGCATTGCGCCGCCGCAACGTCGTGGTGCCCGGTGACCCGTTCGTCGGCGCCGCGGTGAACGAGAGCGACCTCATGTTCGGCAGCTACGGTCTGGACCAGTGCCTGGACCTCGCCGAACGCGCGCTGCTGCGCGGCAACGACGTGCACGCGCCCGGCCCGCAGTGGCGGGTGGGCACCGGCATGGCCGCCTCGATGATCGCGACCGTCCCGCCGCGTGGTCATCGGTCGTCGGCGACGGCCTCGCTGTTGCCCGACGGCCGCTACGAGATCCGGGTCGGCACGGCGGAATTCGGCAACGGTACGACGACGGTGCACGCGCAGCTCGCGGCCACCGCGCTGGATGCCGACCTCGCCCGCATCGTGGTCCGGCACGCCGACACCGACCTGGTGGACCACGACACCGGCGCGTTCGGCTCCACCGGCATCGTGGTCGCGGGCAAGGCGGTGTACGCGGCGGCCTGCGCGTTGCGCGGCCTCATACTGGCCAGGGCGCGCGAATTGACGGGTGTCCCGCAGCGGGACTGCGTGCCCGCCTCCGGCGGCGTGCGCTGCGGCGACCGGCTGCTCACCGCGGCCGAACTGCTGACCGGCGGCGACCTCACCGCCCACGCCGAGCACGGGGGCAGCCCCCGGTCGGTGAGCTTCAACGTGCACGCCTTCCGCGTCGCCGTGCATCCCGGCACCGGGGCCGTGCGTATCCTCCAGTCGATCCAGGCCGTCGACGCGGGCACCGTGCTCAACCCGGTGCAGTGCCGTGGGCAGGTCGAGGGAGGTGCGGCGCAGGCCGTCGGCACGGCGCTGTACGAGGACATGCGCAGCGCGGACGGCGTGGTGGGCGCCCAGACCCTGCGGCACTATCACGTGCCGCAATTCGCCGACGTGCCGCGCACGGAGGTCTACTTCGCCGAGACTTCCGACGCGCTCGGTCCGCTGGGCGCCAAATCGATGAGCGAGTCGCCGTACAACCCGGTCGCCCCCGCGCTGGCCAACGCGATCCGCGACGCGGTCGGCGCGCGGCTGTACGGGTTGCCGATGACCGCGGACCGGGTCTGGGCCGCGCTGCGGGAGAAGGGGTCACGATGACGAAGGTGCCGGAGAACGTCCGTGCGCGGATCGAGTCGATGCTCGACACGGTCGATACCGAGCTGCGCCGCAGGTATCCCGGTTCGAACGGCCGCGCGCAACCGATCCACACCGTGTACGTCCCGGCCGACCGGGTCGCCGAGGAGACTCCAGGGGAGTGGGGCGCGGCCGCGGTCGAACTGCTCGACCGCCACCACGATCTGCTGACCGCGCTCGACGCGACCGGCTCGCTGCCCGACGTGCGCAAACGGCTGGAGGCGAGTCCGGTTCAGGATCTGCGCATCGACTTCGAGGACGGCTACGGCCTGCGCGCCGACGCCGAGGAGGACCGCGCGGCCACGGCGGCGGGCGCGGTGCTCGCCGCCTGGGCGCGGCGCTCCGGAGGGCCGGCGAACAGTGGCATCCGGATGAAGGGCCTGGGCCGCGGGGAGCGTCGTCGTGCGCTGCGCACGCTGGATCTCGTGTTGGCGGGCGCGGGCGGTGTGCCTGCGGGATTCGTCTTCACCGTGCCGAAAGTACGTGCAGCGCAGCAAGTTCCGCCTCTGGTGCAACTGTGCGTGGGGCTGGAGCGCGCGTACGGCATCGCCGAGGGCAGCCTGCGCTTCGAACTCCAGATCGAGAGCCCACAGGCGATCCTGGCGGCGGACGGCACCGCGCCCGTGGCCGCCATGCTGACTCTGTCCGAAGGCCGTTGCAGCGCGTTGCATTTCGGTACCTACGACTACACCGCCGCCTGTGGCGTCGCCGCGCCGGACCAAGCGCTCGACCATCCGGCCGCCGATTACGCCAAGACGGTCATGCAGGTGGCGGCCGCGCAGACCGGGGTGTGGGTGTGCGACGGTTCCACCCAGATCGTGCCCGACGCCGACCCGGAAGCCGCACTGCGCAACCATCACCGGCTGGTCGCCCGGGCGTTGCGGCGGGGGTACTACCAGGGCTGGGACATGCATCCGGGCCACCTGGTCACACGCTGGCTGGCCACCTACGACTTCTTCCGCCGGGCGATCGATGTCGCGGCGCCGCGCCTGCGCGACTATCTGGCCCGGCGCGGCGGCGACGTCGTGGACGAACCCGCCACCGCGGAAGCGCTCGCCGCCACCGTGCTGCGGGGTATCGAGTGCGGCGCTCGCCCGGACGCGGGGGCGCCGGAACTCACCGAGGCGGTCCTGCGCGCGCTGGTGGCCCGCGCGCCGATCCCGACGGAGGCGACGTGATCGGCCATCCGAACGGGGCGGTCCCGAAAGACACAGGAGGCGCGATGCGGGGCGACGACGAGGAGATCACGCTGTTGCCGGATCTGGCGGTCCGGCCGCTCGGCGGTTCGGTGATCTGGGCGAACGACGAATTCTTCGCGGACAAGGAGAATCTGATCAGCCCCGGTCCCGCGCAGTACCAGCCATCCAGTTTCGGGCACAAGGGCCAGATCTACGACGGCTGGGAGACCCGCAGGCATCGCGGCCGACCGGGCGACGATTCCGCGATCGTGCGGCTCGGTGTGCCGGGCGTGATCCGCGGCATCGTCGTGGACACCGCGTGGTTCAAGGGCAACTACCCGCCCGCCGTCTCGGTGTCCGCACTGGAGATCGAGGACTATCCGCCCGCGGAGAGCATTGCCGCGCGCGACGATTGGGTGCTGCTGGTCGATCGCTCCCCGGTGACGGGCGACAGCCGCAACCTGTTCGCGGTAGAGAACGAGAAGCGCTGGACACACGTGAAGCTCACCATGCACCCCGACGGCGGCGTCGCCAGGCTGCGGGTGCACGGCGAGGGGCGGCCCGATCCTCGCCTGCTCGGACTCGGCCCGCTCGATCTGGCCGCGCTGGAGAACGGCGCGCTGGTACTGGACTGCTCCAATCGCTTCTACAGCTCGCCCAACCACATGCTGTACCCCGGCAACGCCCGGTCCATGGGCGAGGGGTGGGAGACCGCCCGCCGCCGGGACGACGGCAACGACTGGGTGCGCATCCGGCTGGCCGGACCGGGACTGATCCGGCTCGCCGAACTCGACACCTCCTACTTCCTGGGCAACAGTCCGGGCGCGGCTCGGCTCACCGGCCGCACCAACGACGGCACCGAGCTGGAGCTGCTGCCCCGCACCGCGCTGCAACCCGACACCAGGCACCGGTTCCCGGTCGCGCCGATGGCGGCGTCCGTGGAAGAGGTGCGCCTGGATATCTACCCGGACGGCGGGCTGGCGCGGCTGCGCCTGTACGGCGAGCTCGGCGCATGAACGAGCGGAAGTCGATACCGCGCATCGCGTCTGCCGGATTCGAGTGTCGGGCAGGTGCAGTGGTGAGGCATGTGCAAGGGCGGGTGGTGGAGTGTCGGGCAGGTGCAGTGGTGAGGCATGTGCAAGGGCGGGTGGTGGAGCGTCGGGCAGGCGCAGTCGGGTGCAGCGGGGCCCGAGGGTGGCGGCGGAGTGTCGGCGGCGACCCGTCGTGAGCGGCCAGGTGCGAAGGCGGCAGCGGAGCGTGGATGAGGCGCAGTCGTGAGCAGGCAGGACCGCGGGTGGCGGGACGTAACAGTCGAAGGCGCAAGAGATTTCGTCGGTTACGGCCCGAACCCGCCGGACCCGCGCTGGCCGGGTGAGGCGCGGATCGCGGTTCAATTCGTGCTGAACTACGAGGAGGGCGGCGAGAACAACGTCCTCGACGGTGACGAACACGCGGAGACGTTTCTATCGGAGATGACGCCTGCGGAAGCGTTCCCGAACCGTCATATGAGCATGGAGTCGCTCTACGAATACGGCTCCCGCGCCGGGCTGTGGCGGGTGCTGCGCGTCTTCGAGCGACGCGGGTTGCCGCTGACGATCTTCGCGGTCGCCCGCGCCGTGCAACGCAATCCGGAGGCGGTGACCGCCTTCCGTGAACTGGGCCACGAGATCGCCTGCCACGGTCTGCGCTGGAAGTCCTACCAGCTCACCGACCGGTCTACCGAACGCGCGCACATGGCCGAGGCGGTGCGCATCCTGACCGAGCTGACCGGCGCGGCGCCGATGGGCTGGTACACCGGCCGCGATTCCCCGCACACCAGGGAATTGGTGGTGGAGCACGGCGGTTTCGTCTACGACGCGGACTCCTACGCCGACGACCTGCCCTACTGGATGCGCGTGCGCGGCCGCGACCACTTGGTGGTTCCCTACACCCTGGACACCAACGACATGCGCTTCGCCTCACCCGCAGGCTTCCCCACCGGCGAGCAGTTCTTCGTCCACGTACGCGACGCCTTCGACGTCCTCTACCGCGAGGGCGCCGAAGGCAGCCCGAAAATGCTCTCGATCGGCCTGCACTGCCGCCTCATCGGCCGCCCCGCCCGCACCGCCGCCCTGGAACGCCTACTCGACCACATCCAGTCCTACGACCAGGTCTGGATCACCCGCCGCATCGACATCGCCGACCACTGGCGCGCCACCCACCCACCCCCTTCCTCCTCCGATGATCCATGAGTGGCACAAGGCTGTGGCAAAACGCGAGTAAGGCTCTCGCTGATGTGCCACTCGTGAGCCGAGGTCGCGGCGTGGGTCGGGCCGGGCGCGTCATGGTGGACTCAGCGCGGCCCGCATCGGCCGGGGATGCCTTCAAGGGGCGTTCGGAGTTAGCTGCGGGGGTCGCGGGGCCGAAGGGTGACCATCTCGATGTCGCGCCGCTGCGCCGGTCGCCGGTGCGCATCGTTCCCGCCTGTGGGCGCGCCACACCCCGGCAGGTCTTCGATTATAAGGCGGCACAGGAACTCGCTGCCCTGTGCGGCGAGCCGGTGGTGGAATTCCCCGGCGGGCATAACGGCAACCTGACTCACCCGACCGCGTACGCCGCCAGGGTGTGCGAGATCTTCGGGGAGCCGGAGTAGGCGTGCGTACCGCCTCGCGGGCGGGCCTCCGCGTATCGGGCCCGCTCGCCGACGGGTGGCCTGGCCCACACGATGGGCACCTGCCAGGACTTGTGAAGGTGCTCACAGTGCGGAATGCCGGGCCCGGCCGAGGCGGGGCCGCCCGTCGATCGCTAACAGTACGAGCGTTACGCTAAAACCCCACGTCAGCGCTACCGGCTAGTAGATTGCACCTTTGCAATTTGGTGGCAAATTTTGCAGAGTTAGCAAAGGCAGCCGAAAACCTAGCTCAGATTCACACTAACAACAGGTAGACGGCTATTTCTTCGTGTGCCATCGTGTGGAAGTACACCCCAAGGGCCTAGCAAGCCTGCAAATTGCCGCTCCAGCAGTACGAGCTGCCTCGTAGCTCGACCGGGCGGCATGGACCGAACTAAGAAGTGGAGTCACAGATGTCGACCACCGGCACCCCGAGGACCGCCGCGGAAATCCAGCAGGATTGGGACACCAACCCCCGCTGGAAGGGCGTCACCCGTAACTACAGCGCGGAGCAGGTGTCGAAGCTCCAGGGCACCGTCGTCGAGGAGGCCACCCTCGCCCGCCGCGGCTCGGAGATCCTGTGGGATCTCGTCAACAACGAGGACTACATCAACTCCCTCGGCGCCCTCACCGGCAACCAGGCGGTCCAGCAGGTCCGCGCCGGTCTGAAGGCCATCTACCTGTCGGGTTGGCAGGTCGCCGGTGACGCGAACCTGTCCGGCCACACCTACCCCGACCAGTCGCTGTACCCGGCCAACTCGGTTCCGTCCGTGGTCCGCCGCATCAACAACGCGCTGCTGCGCGCCGACGAGATCGCCAAGGTCGAGGGCGACACCTCCGTCTCCAACTGGCTGGCGCCGATCGTCGCCGACGCCGAGGCCGGCTTCGGTGGCGCGCTGAACGCCTACGAGCTGCAGAAGGCCATGATCGCCGCCGGCGCCGCCGGTGTGCACTGGGAGGACCAGCTCGCCTCCGAGAAGAAGTGCGGCCACCTGGGCGGCAAGGTGCTGATCCCGACCCAGCAGCACATCCGCACCCTGACCTCCGCGCGTCTGGCCGCCGACGTCGCCGACGTGCCGTCGGTGATCATCGCCCGCACCGACGCCGAGGCCGCCACCCTGATCACCTCGGACGTGGACGAGCGCGACCGTGAGTTCCTGGACGGCACCCGCACCCCCGAGGGCTTCTTCGGTGTGAAGAACGGCATCGAGCCCTGCATCGCGCGTGCCAAGGCCTACGCGCCCTACGCCGACCTCATCTGGATGGAGACCGGCGTGCCGGACCTCGAGGTCGCGCGCAAGTTCGCCGAGGCCGTCCGTAGCGAGTTCCCGGACCAGCTGCTGGCCTACAACTGCTCGCCGTCCTTCAACTGGAAGGCCCACCTGGACGACGCGACCATCGCGAAGTTCCAGCGTGAGCTCGGCGCGATGGGCTTCAAGTTCCAGTTCATCACCCTGGCCGGCTTCCACTCGCTCAACTACGGCATGTTCGACCTGGCCTACGGCTACGCCCGCGAGGGCATGACCGCCTTCGTCGACCTGCAGGAGCGCGAGTTCAAGGCCGCCGCCGAGCGTGGCTTCACCGCCATCAAGCACCAGCGTGAGGTCGGTGCCGGCTACTTCGACACCATCGCCACCACCGTGGACCCGAACACCTCCACCGCGGCGCTGAAGGGCTCCACCGAAGAGGGGCAGTTCCACTGAGTCGCGCCTCCGCGCGGCGTGTCCGCGGCCCTGTGCATCTCGCGGGCCGCGTACGACGCTCGATGGCCTCGCGTGTGGGTGGTTGCGTAAGCAGCCGAACTCATGAGCGGATGCCTACAACTGGTGCTCGCTAGGGAAGTGAGGTTCCCGACGTGAATACCGACATTCCTCTACTCCGGTAGGGGTGTACTGCCCTCCCCGCTGAACAGCCCCGGCGGGGAGGGCATCCCTATACCTTGGACCATCGAAGGGCGCGCTCACACCGGAGCGACACCTTCGCAGACCAGCCACCCCAGAGCCAGACAACCCAGCAGGAGCGGGACGTGAGCAGCGAAAAGATCCAACGCGTCGGCATTATCGGCGCCGGCCAGATGGGCGCAGGAATCGCGGAGGTGTGTGCCAGGGCGCACGTCGATGTGCTCGTGTTCGAGCAGACCCGGGAACTGGCCGCGGCCGGTCGCGCGCGCATCCTCCGGTCCCTCGATCGCGGCGTGAGCAGCGGCAAGATCACCGAGCGCGAGCGCGAACAGGCCGCCTGGCGTCTGCGATTCACCTCCGACCTCGGCGACTTCGCCGACCGCCAGCTGGTGGTCGAGGCGGTGCTGGAGGACGAGAAGGTCAAGACGAGCATCTTCGCCGAACTCGACAAGGTCGTCACCGACCCCTCGGCCGTGCTGGCCTCCAACACCTCGTCCATCCCGATCATGAAGATCGCGGTCGCCACGGCGAACCCCGAGCGCGTGGTCGGCATGCACTTCTTCAACCCGGTCCCGGTGCTGCCGCTCGTCGAGCTGGTCACCACGCTGAAGACCAGCGAGTCGGTCTCCGTACGGGCCGAGGCATTCGCCGGTGAGGTGCTCGGCAAGCAGGTCGTGCGCTCGGCCGACCGCTCGGGTTTCGTGGTCAACGCGCTGCTGGTGCCGTACCTGCTGTCGGCGATCCGCATGGTCGAGTCCGGCTTCGCCACCAAGGAGGACGTCGACAAGGCGATGGTGCTCGGCTGCGCCCACCCGATGGGTCCGCTGGCACTGACCGACCTGGTCGGCCTGGACACGGTCAAGTCGATCGCGGACTCCATGTACGGCGAGTTCAAGGAGCAGCTGTACTCGGCTCCGCCGCTGCTCATGCGCATGGTCGAGGCGGGACTGCTCGGCAAGAAGACCGGCGCGGGTTTCTATCAGTACAGGGCCTGATCTGCGGCGCCGCGTGTTCGCGGCCCCTGGGTGTTTCGCGTCCGAGCGTCCGCTGCTCGCGCCTGCGGCGCATGCGCAACGGACACTCGGACGCGAGATGGGCCGCGAACGGTGCTCGTAAAACTCGCACTCGACGGGGCGGGAAGGCGAGAACCTCGCGATTGCTGTCGAAGTGCGCCGAGGCAATGGCTCGCTGCGGTGGCCGCGGCGCTGCCCGACCTCGATGCGGAGTCGAGCAGAAGTAGGTGTTGCCGAGCCGGTGACGGCAATCGGCATAAGCTGCACAACGACCGGGCCATGTCGACGGCTCGGCTGGGTATCCACAGCGCAGTGCCGGATCGACCCGTCGATCTCGGCGGGCCGTGCAGGTGATCGAAAGAAGGTATCCCGCTCATGGTGAACGTGACCGACGGCTACGGGTCGAGCATTCTCGGCTATCCCAGGATCGGGCCGCACCGCGAGCTCAAGCGGGCGCTGGAGGCCTACTGGCACGGATCGCTCGACCGCGAGGAACTGCTGGCGGTGGGTCGCGAGATCCAAGAGACCCAGTTCAACGAACTGGCCGCCACCGGCCTGACCCAGGTGCCGGGCAACACCTTCTCGTTCTACGACCACGTGCTGGACAACGCGCTGCTGTTCGGTGCGGTGCCCAGGCGCTTCGAGCCCTACCGCGACGGCCTGGACCCGCTGGACTTCTACTTCCTGATGGCGCGGGGCCGTCCGGATCTGCCGCCGCTCGAGCTGGTCCGATTCTTCGGCACGAACTACCACTACCGCCAGCCGGAAGTGGACGCGGGCACCGAATTCTCGCTGCATCCCGAGGCGTTGCTCGACGAATTCGACCGAGCGAAGGCGGTCGGCATCGAACTGCGGCCGGTGGTGCTCGGCCCGGTGTCGCTGCTGCTGCTGTCGAAGGCCGGGCACATCCCCGGTGAGTCCGGCGGATTCGACACCCTGAGCCTGCTGGACAAGCTGCTACCGGTCTACGAGGAATTGTTCGAGATCCTCGCCAAGCGCGGCGCCACCTGTGTGCAGCTGGACGAGCCCGCGTTCACCAGCGAGCGCACACCCGCCGAGCTGGCCGCGTTCGAGGCCACCTATCACCGGCTGGGCAAGGCTCCGCTGCGCCCGCGCATCCTGGTCACCGGCCAGTACGGCGATTTCGGCGAGGCGCTGACCATCCTCGCGAGCACCAACATCGAGGCGATCGGCCTCGACCTGGCCAGCTTCCGGATGCGCCCGGAGGATCTGGCCGAGGTGCCCGGCATCCGCCGCAAGCGCCTGTACGCGGGCGTGATCAGTGGCCGCAACGTGTGGCGCGCGGACCGCTACGTCGTGCTGGAATACCTCAACGAACTGGCCAAGGTGTGCCCCGACCTGGTCGTCTCGACCGGGACCACGCTGCTGCACGTGCCCTACGACCTGCTGATCGAGTACGACATCGAGGGACACGTCGCCGACCGGCTCGCGTTCGCGAAACAGAAGGTGGGCGAGGTGGTCTCGCTCGCCAAGGCGCTCACCGAAGGCCCGTCGGACAAGTGGCGCAAGCGGCCCACCGAAGTGCACTTCAAGCAGAAGCACGCGGTGCGGCAGCGGGTCTACGCGGTCACCCCGGACATGCGCTCGCGGGAGCCCTATGAGGTGCGCCGGGAAGCCCAGCAGCGCAAGCTGAACCTGCCTCCGGTGCCCGCGACCACGCTCGGCTCCTTCCCGCAGACCGCCCGCATCCGCCAGGCGCGCTACGAACTCGGTGAGGGCCGGTTGTCCTACGAGGAGTACCGCAAGCGGATCGAGGCCGAGATCGAGGCGACCATCCGGTTGCAGGAGGACATCGGCCTGGACGTGCTGGTGCACGGCGAGCACGAGCGCAACGACATGATCCAGTACTTCGCCGAGCTGCTCGACGGCTTCGCGACCACCCGCTTCGGCTGGGTGCAGGTGTACGGATCCCGCTGTGTGCGGCCGCCGATCATCTACGGCGACGTGGCGCGCCCGGCCCCGATGTCGGTGGAGTGGATCAGCTACGCGCAGTCGCTCACCGACAAACCGGTCAAGGGCATGGTCACCGGGCCGGTCACGATGATCGCCCGATCCTTCGTCCGGCAGGACCAGCCGCTGCACGAGACCGCCGATCAGGTGGCGCTGGCCATCCGCGACGAGGTGGTGGATCTGGAGAAGGCGGGCATCGCGATCATCCAGGTCGACGAGCCGGCGATCCGGGAGATGCTGCCACTGCGCCCGGAGGGCCGCGCCGAGTACTTGCGCTGGGCGATCGGCGCGTTCCGGTTGGCCACCTCCGGGGTGCGAGCCGAGACACAGATCCATACCCACATCGGTTACTCCGGCCGCGCCGAGGTGGTGGAGGCGATCGAGGAACTCGACGCCGACGTCACCGCCATCGTGGCGACCCGCTCGATCGAGTGGGTGCTGCGGGCGCTGAAGGAAGACTGCGCCTCCGGACACGGACTCAGCCACGGCGTCGGCCCCGGCGTGTACGAGAGCCGGTCCGCGCGCATCCCGGACATCGACGAGCTGGACGAATTGCTCACCGCGGCAGCCGAAGCAGTGACACCGCAGCGATTGTGGGCCAATCCGGACGGCGGTCTGAAGACCCGGCACTACTGGCAGCTCGAGCCGTCGCTGCGCAATATGGTCGCCGCCGCGCGCCGCATCCGCAGGCGAGTGGAATCCGCCGACTAGGCGCCACCGCGCACCGAGGGCCGTCTCCGTTCGACCGAACGGTGACGGCCCTCCGCCTTTCGCCGCCCATTTCAGTTCAGTACGTACTGTATTGTTTCGAGTATGCACATCGACGACAGCTGGCCGGACGCACTGCGCGTCGTGCAGGTCCGGATCGCTCGCCCCACCGACCGGCTCGACGAGGTGGTGCGCTTCTACGTCGAGGGGCTCGGCCTGCGCGAGCTCTACCGATTCCAGAACCACGCCGGTTACGACGGAATGATGCTCGGTTTGCCCGGGGCCGGATACCACCTGGAATTCACCACGCATGTGGACGGCAGCCCCGGCGACGCGCCGAGCGAGGAGAACCTGCTGGTGCTCTATTTCGCGAGTGAGTCGGACCTGTACGACGTGGCACAGCGGCTCGGTGAGTTCGGCGTCGAACCGGTGCCCGCGGAGAATCCGTTCTGGGCGGCCAACGGCGGCTTGACCTTTCCCGATCCGGATGGCTGGCGGGTCGTCCTGATGCCGCGGCCGGTCTTCTGATGGCGGGACGAACCCGCGACGACCGCATCGACGCCGCGGTGCTCGACGCCGCGCGCGAGCTGCTCGACGAGGTCGGGTACGCCGACCTGTCCATCGGCCAAATCGCGGGCAGGGCGGGCCTGCACCGTCCCGCGATCTACCGTAGGTGGCCGTCGAAGCGGCACCTGGTGGTCGACGTGGTCGCCGGTCTGCTCGGCCTGCAACCGACCCAGGACACCGGTGACCTGCGCGCCGACCTGACCCGCGCCATGCGTGATCTCGTCGCCGCACTGCGCGACACCTCGCTGCACCGCGTGCTGCCCGCACTGGTCGCGGATCTGGCGGGTGACGAGCGGTTGCGCGCCCACTTCCTGGCCACGGTCTTCGAACCGCGGCGGCGGACCACCGCCACGGCGCTGCGCTCGGCCATCGCGCGCGGCGAAGTGGATCCCGGCATCGACCTGGATTTCGTGCTGGACTCGGTCGCCGCGCCGATCTACTACCGCGCGTTGTTCGGACATCTGCCCTTGACCGACGAACTCGCCGAACAGTCGGTCGCGGCGGTGCTCAGCGCGATCTCCCGCTGACGGGGGGCAGTGCGCTCAACGTGGCGAGCACGTCGGTAGCGGCATCGGCCACCGCGTCCGCCTCGGCGATGGCCAGCGCGGCCGCGGTGGCGGCCCGCACGCGCGGCAGCAGCGCCAAGCAGGCCGCGGCCGCGGCGCGGTCGGCCGTTGTGATTTCGGCGTCGTCCTCGGCGGCGGATTGCCATGCCGCGGTGGCGATCACCTCGTGCAGCCAGTTGAGCAGCTCCACGCGCAGCGGTTGCGGCTCGCGCAGCCAGGCGCGGGCGTAGGTCACCTCGGTGCGCTCGTGCAGCAGGGCGCCGAGGACGACTTCGGTGGCGGGCGCGGTGACGGAGTAGATCGACCCCTGGTGCAGGACGGCGGAGAACAGGAAGACGACGCCGCGCACCTGGTCGTCGACGTCCGCGCCGATCAGATCGGCGAGGATGGCCGGAGCGTCGCCCGCGGACCCGTTGGCGTGCGCCAGCTCCGCCCAGTCCGTCTCGTGCAGCACGGTCGCGGCGCGTTCGTGATAGGTCGGCGCGAGCGCGGCCGCCGCACGGGTGCGGGCTTCGGCATCCGCCGAATCGAGCGCACGCTGGAAGGCCGCCAGCGCCACGTCCGGCTCGCCGAGCCGCTCGCTGAACACCCCGACTTCGAAACTGGCCCGCGCGGCGATTACGGGATCGTCCGATTCCGCCATGGTCCGGCTGACCTCCCTGGCTCCCGCCCAGTCACCCGCCTCGCCGAGATGCTGGACCAGATCGCCCGCGACGACGAGCGCCTGATCCGCGGGCCAGCCGTCGATGACGGCGCGATAGGCGGCCTGCACACCCGCCAAGTCGTCCTCGGTGCGCAGGAGGTAGGCCAGGTTGGACAGGGCGAGACGTGCGATATCGCCGGGCCCGGCGTCGATGGCGTGCTGGTAGGCCGTGCGCGCCGCGTCCGAGTCTCCGCGCTTGGCCCGCGAGTAGCCGAGATTGATCCAAGCCCGGGGTGCGGCATCGGTATGGCCCGACGCGGCGGCGCGCTCGTACATCGCTTCGGCCGCCGCGGTGTCGCCGCGCTCGGCCAGCAGCAAGCCGAGGTTGTAGGCCGCGCGCGGCGCCGCGTCTTCGTGGCCGGAGTCGACCGCGACGTGGTAGGCGCCTTCCGCGGCCGGCTTGTCACCCGACGCGCTGAGCAGCCCGCCGAGCTCCGCGGCGGCCAGCGGCGCCCAGTTCGGATGGCCGGAGGCGATGGCGATCTGGAACGCCTCGCGCGCGGCCGCCACGTCGTTGCGCCTGCGGTGCATCTTGCCGAGGTCGAAGGCCAGGTCCGGCGGCCGCTTCAGCATTGTTCCCATCCAGCCTCGGCACCGAATGGTGCGAATCGTTTCCGAGAAGTTGTACATCGGCGCGCGATCCCTGGCTACCCATGGTGTGGGATGCGCCGGTCACCGGCCCCGGGTTCACTCCGCGGGCGGGTTGTGGCGGCCGGCCAGGCGAAGGGTCAACTGTCTGGCGAACTTTCGCCGCCGCCTGGGCGGACCCGAACGCTCGATGTCGGCCTCCACCTCGGCCGGGACGTCGTAGCGACGGATATAGGCGCCGGCGAACGCCTGTACCGTTGCGGTGACCGGGATGGCGAGCAGTGCGCCGGTCGCGCCGAGTAGCGCCGCGCCCGCCAGTACCGCCCCGAACGCGACGGCCGGGTGCATGTCCAAGGTGGTCGCGGTGATGCGCGGTTGCAGCACGTAGTTCTCGAATTGCTGGTAGAGCAGGATGAACCCGAGAATCCACAGCGCGGTGCTCGGGCCGTGCACCAGCCCGACGATCACCGGCAGCGCACCGGCGAGATAGGTGCCGACCGTGGGGATGAACTGGGAGACCACGCCCACCCACAGCGCTAGGGCGAACGCGGACGGCACGTCCAAGATCCGCAGCATCACGTAGTGCGCCAGCGTCGAGACGAGCGCGAGCAGTGCGCGGGAATAGATGTAGCCGCCGGTCTTGTCCACCGCGATGTCCCAAGCGCGCAACACGTGCCGCTGGCGTCGCGGCGGCAGCAGCGAACAGACGGCCGTGCGGATCCGGGGCCCGTCGGCAGCGAAATAGTAGGTGAACAGCAGGATGCCGAGGCCCTGGAAGAGTGCGCCGAGTGCGGCGGTGCCGATGCCCCAGACATTGCCCGCCAACCCGGTGAGGTATCCCTCCAGGGTCGAACTCCAGTCGGTGGCGTACTTCTGGATGTCGGTGCTGGACAGATCCTGATGGAAGGTGTGGTTGATCCACTCCACGCCCCGGTCGGCGTATTCGGGGGCGTTCTTCACCAAGGTGGTGACCTGCTCGACCAGCAGGGCGCCCAGCGTCCAGAGGAAGCCGAAGACGAGGGCGGTCAGGACGAGGAACACCAATCCGGTCGCGGGACCACGCCGCATGCCGCGCCGTGCCAGCCAGTTCACCGCGGGTTCGATCGCGAAGGCGAGGAACAGCGAGACCAGCAGAACCGTCAGCAGGCCCCGCAGCCGCTCGAGCACCCAGAAGGCCGCCAGCAATCCGGTGATCGTCGCCGCGGCGAGCAGGAACGCGCGCGGCAGCCACGGCGGCATGCCGCGGGCGCCGTCGGCGGCTGGCGTCTCGTCCTCGTCCTGCACAGGCACACCGCCAAGGTACCCACGCCGCGACCGGTTGACGGCCGGACATCGCCGGGCCGCGCCGGTACGGCGAGCAGGCTCACATGGTCGAGACGTCGATGACGAACCGGTAGCGCACGTCGCTGGCCACGACCCGGTCGTAGGCGCCGTCGATCTCGTCAGCGGCGATCAGCTCGATCTCGGCGCCGATGCCGTGCTGGGCACAGAAGTCCAGCATCTCCTGGGTCTGCGCGATGCCGCCGATCGTCGAGCCCGCCAGCGAGCGGCGGTACCCGGCGAGGTTGAACGGTTTGACGCTCATCGGGTGCTCGGGGAGACCGAGGATCACCAGCGTGCCGTCCAGGTTCAGCAGGCGCAGGTAGTCGTCGATGGGCAGGTTCGCCGACACGGTGTTGAGAATGAGGTCGAACCGGCCGCGCAGCTCGCGGAAGGTCTGCTTGTCGCTGGTCGCGTAGTAGGCGCTCGCGCCGAAGAGCTTGCCGTCGTCCTGTTTGCTCAGCGAATGGCTCAGCACGGTGACCTCGGCGCCCATGGCCGCCGCGAGCTTCACCCCGACGTGGCCGAGCCCGCCCATCCCGATGATCGCGACCTTCTTGCCCGGTCCGGCCCCCCAGTGCCGCAACGGCGAGTACACCGTGATGCCCGCACACAGCAGCGGCGCGGCCACATCCAAGCCGATGCTTTCGGGGATGGCGACCACGAAGTTCTCGGTCACCACGATCTGGGTGGAGTAACCGCCGAGGGTGTGCCCGCCGGGCTGCACCGCCGGGTCGACCGTGCTGTTGTAGGTCATCGTCGCGCCCGCGGTGCAGTACTGCTCCTCGTCGGCGAGGCACGGCGCGCAGACCCCGCAGGAATCGACCATGCATCCGACGCCGACGCGGTCGCCGACCTGATGCCTGGTCACCGCGGCGCCGACCGCGGCGACCACGCCCGCGATCTCGTGGCCCGGCACGCAGGAATAGCGGGTTCGGCCCCACTCGTTACGGGCGGTGTGGATGTCCGAGTGACAGATGCCCGCGAATGCGATGTCGATCAGCACGTCGCGCGGACCCAGGTCCCTGCGTTGGATCGTGACCTTCTCGAACGAGCCATCAGGGGTGGGCAGGGCGTAGGCGGCGGCTGTGCTCATGAGGACATGCCTACCGTCGCATGGGTGCGATTGCCAACTGTGACACGAAAAAGACCCGCTCACGGCATATTTTTCGGCGCGGTCCCCGGATCGGTGATCTTCGGCGGCGTTCTCCGGCGACAATGTATTCGGTGAGCGGTTCGGCCGAGGCGGGAGTGCCATGGACGATCAACGGCAGCAGTGGACCGGGACGCGGCGCGCGCCGCGTGGGGGCCGGGTGCTCGTGCTGGCCGTCACCCTCATGCTCGCGGTCGCCGCGTTTCTCGGATATCGCGGCGAAATGGCGGATCGCGATCGGCCCGGCCCCGCCGGGACCGCGGCCACGGTCGCATTCGCTCCGCCCGAGGCGCTGGACCCCGGGCTCGTCACCGCGGCGGTGCGACCGGCGCTGGTCAACATCAATGCCTCGACCGAGCGGTCCGGACCCGGCGCGGCGGGATCGGGCATCGTCCTCACCGCCGACGGCGAGGTGCTGACCAGTCATCACGTGGTCAAGGGCGCGGACACCGTGACCGTCACCGACGTGGGCAACGGCAAGGTCTACGACGCGGAGGTGCTCGGCTACGACGCCGAGGCCGACATCGCGCTGCTCGACCTGGCCGCGGCCACCGAACTGCCCACAGCCACCATCGGCACGTCGGCGGGACTGCGCGTGCGCGAGGAGGTGCTGGCCATCGGCAACGCGGGCGGGACCGGCGGTACGCCGACCGCGGTGCACGGCCCCCTCACCGATCTGGACAGCGCGATCGTGGCGGTCAACGCCGCCGATCTGTCCCGCAAAGCGCTCAGCGGAATGCTGGAGGTCGCGGCGGCGGTCACGCCGGGCCAGTCCGGGGGAGCCCTGGTCGATAGGAACGCCTCCGTGGTCGGCGTCATCGCCGCGGCGTCGGGCGACGGAGCGCGTGCGGCCGATCATCCGGCGAACGGCTACGCGGTACCGATCGACGCCGCGATGCGGGTGGTCCACCAGATTCGCTCCGGCAGTCCGACCGACACCGTGCACATCGGACCCACGGCCACGCTCGGTGTGCTGGTCTCCAACGCACTGCCGGTCGGTACCGGCGCCCGCGTGGACGCGGCGCTCTACGGCATGCCCGCCTATGCCGCCGGTCTGACCTCCGGTGACGTGATCATCTCGATCGACGACCGCGCCGTCACCAACGCGCAGTCCCTGCGCAGCGCGCTGAACACACACAAGCCCGACGACACCATTCGATTGGGCATCACCGGCGCGAGTGGCCGGCGCACGGTACCGGTGACGCTGGTCGCGGGCCCGCCGAACTGACTCGGATCAGACCAGCGACAACCAGTAGTCCTGGAAGCGCAGGAACACCAGCAGCAGCACGACCGCGAAGAACAGCGCGACGATGGTCCAGCGCCACTCGGCGAGCACGCCGAGCGGACCCCGGGAACGCCCCCACAGCTGATCGGTGCTCACCGCGAGCAGCGGCGTGATGATCGCCCAGACCACCATGCAGTACGGGCACAGCGCGTTGATCCGGTACAGACTCTCGAAGATCAGCCAGCAGATGAAGCCGAGCCCCAGCAAGTTGCCCAGCCACAGTCCGCCCCAGACCCAGCGCGGGAAGCCGACCCCGGCCACCGACAACGCTGCCAGCGTGACGACCACCGTGAACCCCACGACGCCGATCAAGGGGTTGGGGAACCCGAAGACCGCGGCCTGGTCGGTCACCATCACCGACCCGCAGGACAGGATCGGGTTGATGCTGCACGACGGCGTGTAACCGGGATCGGTGAACAGCTTGAACCGTTCCACGGTCAGCGCCACCGCGGCCAGCCAGCCGGCCAGCCCGCCGATCAACAGGACCCAGGCGGCCCGGGGCCCCGCGGTGATCATTGCCCCGCGGCGGCGCTGATCACGGGGGCGAGAGCGCCGGTGCCGAAGATGTCTTGGCTGGACTCGATCTTCTTGCCGTTGACGAACACCGAGGGGGTCGACTGGATGCCGCTTCCCAGCACTTCCTTGGTGTTGGCTTGGATGTACTTGTCGTACTTGTGGTCGGTGATGCACTGGGCGACCGCGTCGTCGGTGTAGCCGGCGCTCTTGGCGATCTGGACCAGCTGGTCGTCGGACAGACCCGCGCCGCCCTCCGGCGGCTGCTGCGCGAACATCGCCTTCAGCCAAGCCTGGTACTTCGACGGGTCGGCCTCGGCGACGCAGTAGGCGGCGTTGGCCGCCCGCGAGGAGTACCGCGTGGTGGAGGCCTTGTCCAGGAAGGCGATCACGTTGTATTCGACGACCGCCGTGCCGTTGGTCACCGCGTCTTCGAGCACCTGTCCGTTGGCGGCCTCGAAGGCCTTGCAGGCGGGGCACTGCAGGTCGGCGACGACGCGCACGGTGACCTTCGCGTCCGGCTTCCCGATCCGGACGGCGCCGTTGTCGGTGATCGAGGCGGGCACGGCGCCCGCGTTCGTGGTGCCCGTCGCCGCGATGGACGGGGTGGGGCCGGGATCGTCGTTGCGGGCCTTCTTCACCGCGATACCGATGCCGATCGCCGCGATCAGCGCGACGAGCACGGCGGCGACAGCCACCTGGATCAAGATCTTGCGGTTGCGGTCGGAGCGTTCCGCCGCCAGCAGCGGGTTCGACTTCCCACCCTGGTTTTTGCTCACCGTGCGCTCACCACGCCTTTCGCTCGCCGGACGGTTCCTGCCGCCACGATCGTAGATGCGCAGGCCACCTGCCCGCGTGATCGGCCCACAGTGGTCATCATGGTCGGCTTACCTGAGAGATTCCGAAACATTCGTCCCGCCACCGGTGATACCGGTCCTCTCACGCCGGAGGCGGCGTTGTCCGGCGCGGCGTGAGGCCGGTGAGGATCAGATCCACGGACTCCCGAGCCAGGCCGGGCGGCAGCTCACCGCCCAGTTGTGTGACGTGCAGATGGACCAGGCCGCCCAGCGTCAGCATGATCAGCCGGGGGTCCACCGTCGCCGCCACGTCCCCGCGGGCGATGGCCCGCCGGACGATCTCCTCCGACGACGACAGCCGCCGGAACCAGAACTCGCGCCGGATCGCCTCCACCTCGGGGTCGGCCTCGGCGGTCACGGTGCCGCGGATCAAGCCCCCGCCCGAGGGAGTTTCCGCGAAGCGGATCAGATCGCTCATGAACCGCTCCAGATCGCCGCGCAAGGACCCGGTGTCCGGGAGTGGGATCTGTTCGCCCACCCGCGACAGCAATGCGTCCAGGAGCAAACGGGGCAGCGATTTCCACCGTCGGTAGATCGAGGTCTCGTGCACACCCGCGTCCGCCGCGACATCGGCGATCCGCACTCCGCCGATGCCGGTCGACTCGATGCGGGCCAGCGTCGCATCGAGCACGGCCTTCTGTAACCGCGCACCGCGGATCTGTGCGGGGGAATCACCCATGCGGCGATTATCGCAAGTGCTCTTGCGTTCCTCGGTCGCGGAGCCCTAGCGTGGATATCGCAAGTCGACTTGCGATAGAAGGTGAGAGTGGCATGGAGCATGGGTTGGCGCCCTCGGGACGCTGGCGTGGCGAGGCCCGCGGTGCGGTCGTGATATTCCGCGGAATTCCCTACGCGCGGGCCGAGCGGTTCGGCGCCCCGGAGCCGGTCGCGGCGCACGACGGGGTGTACGAGGCGACGCGCCGGTACGCCATCGCACCGCAGTTGCCGGGACGACTCGAGGGAGTGATGGGGCGGGCGGACGCTCTGCAGCAGTCGGAGGACTGCCTCGCGCTGACCGTCACCACCCCCGTCGGCGCCGAACCGGGCAGCTGCCCGGTGCTGGTGTGGTTGCACGGCGGCGCCTACCTCGCGGGCAGCGGGCAATGGAATCTGTACGACGCGGACCGGCTGGTGCGGGAGACCGGCGTCGTGGTGGTGTCGGTGAGCTACCGGCTCGGCGTGCTGGGCTACCTTCGCGCACCGGGCCTCTGCGCGGGCAATCTCGGTCTGCGCGACCAGATCGCGGCGCTGCGGTGGGTGCGGGAGCACATCGCCGAGTTCGGCGGCGACCCGGAGCGTGTCACCGTGGCGGGACAGTCGGCGGGCGCGCAGTCGGTCGTCGCGCTGCTGGGGATCGCGGAGGCTCGGCGGTTGTTCGCCCAGGCGATCGTGCAGAGCGCGCCGTTCGGCGTCGGTTTCCAGAGCCACCGGCGGGCCGAGCGGGTCGGGGCGATGTTCCTCGCCGAACTCGACGCCGATCCGCGCACCGCTCCGGTGTCCGACTTGCTCGCGGCGCAAGGACGAACGGTCCGCCGGATGGCCGGACCCGCCGCGCTGAACGCCGCGCCGCCCTTCTTGCCCGTGGCCGATGCGGGCCCTCTGCCCGACGAGCACGCCTGGCGGCAAGCGGTACGAGACGCGGCCACCGCTGTGCCGGTGCTGCTCGGGTGCACGGCAGAGGAGTCGCGAGCGTTCTACGGCGGCCCGCATCCGGTCTTCGGCAGGTTACGGCGACTGCCGGTGACGGGCGCCCGGCTCGACGCGGCGGTACAGCACCTCATCGGACGAAAGGCATTCGAGCGCGGGCTGTTCCGTTTCGCCGACGAATTGGCCGATGCCGGGGCGCGCGTGTACTGCTTTCGGGTGGGACGGCTCCATCCCGCGAATCCGTACGGCGCCTGCCACTGCATCGATCTGCCACTGCTGTTCGCCGACGGGGACGCCTGGCACACCGCTGCGATGCTGGCGCCCCTGACGGCGGCGGAGATCGACGCGCTCGGCCGCCGCACCCGCGGCTATTGGGGCGAATTCGTGCGCACCGGACGGATCGATGACACCGGCTGGACGCCGCACCGGTCGGGCTCGCGCACCGTCGGGCAGCTGCCCTGAGCGGGCATGCGCTCCGACCAGCGCTAAGCCTGCGCCAAGCGCCGCTTCTGCTGCTCCACATCGAACGTCGGCAAGGGCCAGTCGAGCCGCAGCCGTTCCAGGGCCGCGATCAGCAGTTCGGTCACCGCGAGCCGGGAGAACCACTTGCGATCGGCGGGCATCACATGCCAGGGCGCGTACTCGGTGGACGTGCGGTCCAGCATCGCCTGGTATGCCTCCTGATAGGCGGGCCAGTACGCGCGCTCGTCGATGTCGGCCGGGTTGAACTTCCAGAATTTGTCCGGGCGTTCCAGCCGCTCGGCCAGCCGCCTCTTCTGTTCGTCGAGCGAGACGAACATGGCCACCTTCACCAGCGTGGTGCCCTCGTCCACCAGTTCCCGCTCGAACGCGTTGATCTCGTCGTAGCGTGGCTCCCACACCGTCGGGGGCACCAGGTTGTGCACCCGCACCACGAGCACGTCCTCGTAGTGCGAGCGATCGAATACGCCGAGCTGACCCGCGCGCGGCAGCGCTTTGCGGATGCGCCACAGATAGTGATGGCGCTGCTCCTCCTGCGTCGGCACGCCGAACGCGGCGTGGTCGACGCCTTGCGGGTCGACCGAACCGATGACGTGCCGGACGATGCCGCCCTTGCCCGCGGTGTCCATGCCTTGCAGGACCAGCAGCACGCTGCGCCGTTCACCGGACCGGCCGTTGGCGTACAGCTTCTCCTGGAGATCCGACAGCACCTGGCTGCGTTCGGCGAGCAGGGCGACGCCCGTCTTCTTGCCACCGGTGAACCCCGGCGTCCCCGAGGTGTCCAGCTCGGCTACTCGCAAGCCGTCGGCTTTCATGGCCTCGGCCGGACACACCGTCCACTGTTCAGGCATAGTCCTCACCCTAACCACGCGGTCGTTCCGCCCGGTCACACTTGCGCGAGCCGCAGCAGCTGGGTGGCGAACTCCTCGTCCGACACGGGGGTGAGGATGAGATCGTGCGCGGTGGTGAGCAGGTAGCGACCGTCGCCGGTGAAGTCCAGCCAGGTGCGATGGCGGGTGGGCGGGGACATCGGATTCTCGGGCTCCACCGTGACGGTGATGAAACCGCGTCCGTCCACCGGCTTGCGCAGTGTTTGGCGGAATTTCGCCGCCCCGCGATGTCCATTGGTGACGAACGGCTCGGTGCGGTCCGGACTCAGCACGGCGTCCTGCGGCTCGCGCATCGGGGCGAGCTTGCCCGGCCGCGCCGAACCGATGATCTGCACCAGGCGTTCGCCCACGGCACGGGCATGGCACATCTGTACGGTCACCCGGTCCGGGGTGGCGACGAGGATGCCCGCGTGGTTGTGCACCACCGCGGCGAACGCGAGAATCCGTTCGGCCTCGGCGTTGTCCCCGTCGCGCGCGAGCGCGGAGCGTTCGCCGGAGACGGTGATGGTGGTCGCGTCGTTGCGCGCGCAGAGCATCAGTGCGGCGGCCAGGTCGGGGTCGGCTTGCCGGGCGAAGCGCTGCGGCAAACGCAGGGCGTGGTACTCCGATTCGGTCCGCGCCGTGGCCGAGGGGACTATGTTGACCGGGTAGGGCCTACGGTCCAGGCTTGTTTCGTTCGTCCAGACATGCGTGAACTCGTCCGGGGTCAGCACCCATTTCACCGCGCGCCGCCTCCACGGACGGAGTTCGGATCGCCGGATGCGTTGTCGGCCGCCGAACCTTCGTGCGGCCGGGGGAATCGGGGAACGCGGTCGCCGGTGGCGGGCATCGTCGGGGTATAGACGTAGGTCATCGTGTCCCGGACATCCGCCTCGATGTCTGCCGCCGCACTATCGTGTTCCATCCTACGTTTTCCACCGTAAACCGCCTCGGCGGCCGGGTCCGCCAGCGGCCGATACCGCTGCGGCGGCGCGATCGCGCCCCGGACCGTTTGCGCGGCATCGCTATTCAACTCCATCAGCCGAGCGACCGCCCGACACACGTCGTGCGCGTCTCCGCCCGCGCGGACGAACTGCCTGGTCGCGCCCACGGCGGCGTCGGCTGCCCGGCCGGACCAGCGCGCGAATTCCCGGTTGGTGGCATCGGAGAAGGCTTGGAACGCTTCGGCCACCGCGGCGGCGTTCGCCTGCCATGCCTCGGCGATACGGCCGAGCGCCGCCGGGTCGAGCGGTTCGTGCACCAGATCCCAGATCTGCTGATGGGTGTAGGCGCCGAACAGTTCCCGATCCGGCGCGTAGGCGGGATCGGTCGCCCCGTCGCTGAATCCGGCCAGCTCCTGCCGGATATCGTCGGCGGCGGCGCGTGCCGCGGAGTCTGCCATCCGTCGTCCCCCTCAGTCGGTCCCGGCGCGCGGGTGCGTGTTCACCTGGGCTCCAGGTAATCGGCGATCAGCCGCAGTGCGGCCTGATTCGCCGCTTCGGCCTCGGCCAGCCGGTTGGCCGCGGCGAGATACGCGGCCTTGAACAGCAGCGCCGTCTCTTGGAACGCGGCCAGGGTGTCCAGGTACTGACGTCCTTTCGCGGCGAAACCGCGGGTCAGGCCGTGGCCGGTGGGCAGGTCGGGAAAGCCGGTCACGTCGGTGACGAGGTGTTCACCGGCCATCGCGCGACCCAGATCGTCGACCAGTTTGTCGCACGCGGCGGCGAGGTTCTCCGCGACCGCGGTATCCAGCTCGAACTTCTCGCCCCCGCCCGCGCCGATGGCCGCCGCGTACAGCTCTCGCGCCGTCCCCTGTCCGGTATCGGGTACCGCCACCTGGAAGCCCCCTTCCGCTCGGTCCTGTTCGTACCGCGCTGTACTGGATCCGCACTTTACCGGTCGGTACAGCGCGCCGTACCGCCTCGGTCCGGGCTTGTGTGGAGGCCCCGGTGCCCGGATCCACCGTTGTTACACTGACCAGCGGTCCGAGGGGCGGTGTTCGCAGGGGAAGGCGACCGGTGGCCGAAAACGACGACGTAGTCCCGAAATACCTGCAGATCTCGGGACATATCCGCGCGCTGATCGAACGCGGCGAGCTGGCGCCCGGCGCCGAGGTGCCGTCGGAGCGGGAACTCGCCGCACGCTGGAAGGTGGCCCGGCCCACGGCCGCCAAGGCGTTGAACACGTTGCGCCAGCAGGGGATCGTCCGGTCCCGCCGCGGATCGGGCACCTATGTGGCCGAACGGCCTGCGCTGCTGCGGGAGAGCGCGCCCCGATACGGAACGCCCGCGCCAGAAAGCCGGTCGGTCACCGTACTGTGCGCAGCAGTGGTGGAAGGACCGCGGGAGGTCACCGACGCGCTCGTCCTACCCGTTTCGAGCTCGGTGATTGTGCGAAAAACGTTGTGGGTGGGCATATCCGGATCGGTCGAATTGACCACCTGCTGGTACCCGGGCGGTTTCGCCGGAACCGCCGCCCTGCTGCTCGAATCCGAGGTCGTGCCCGGCGGAGTCGCACGGTATCTGGAAGCCGCGACCGGACGTGCCGCCACGGTCGTGCGCGAGAGCGCCGGCGCTCGGCTGGCCACCGAGGACGAATGCCGCCACCTCACGCTTCGGCACCCGGCGGCGGTGCTGGTCGTGCGCCGCACCTGCTCGGACGCTCACGGCGTCCCGCTCGAGTATCGCGAGACCGTCCACCCGCCCGGTGGATGGACCATGTCGCATGAGTATTCGGCCAGCTCAGCGGCCGATTTCCGCCGTTGACACCCCGTCGCCACAACTGGCATAGTCCACTTATCGGAAGTGTCGAAGGGTGGGAGGGGCGATGTCCGATCAATTGACCATGGGCGGCTGGGTGATCGTGGGGGAGCAATGCTCGGTCCGCCTGGCCCCGGTCCCTCGCGACGACTACCTCGCGTTCGTCTTCGAAAGCGGCGGAACCGAATTCGAATTGGCCCTGGCTCCCGCGATCCTGCACCGCATGGTCGACCTCGGCGCCGGGCCGCCGGCGGCGTGACACTCCGAGGCCGGAGCGCGACGCGCCGGCATCCCGCCGAATGCCAGCTAGCCTCACCCGACAAGATCGCGTATGCACGGCAGAGGACCACCCGCTATGAACAGCCCCCTACCTACGACCGCGTCCATGTCCATGTCCATGTCCACGCGAGCGGATTCGACCGGCGATCTGCTCAGGGGGAGGACCGCTGTCGTCACCGGAGCCAGCCGGGGCATCGGCCGGGCCATCGCGATCAGGTTCGCGGCGGAGGGCGCGAACGTCGCGATGATCGCCCGGACTCAGGAGCCGCACCCGAAGCTGCCCGGCACGATCCATACCGCCGCGGCCGACGCGGCGGCCGCGGGCGGCGACGTACTGCCGCTGGTGGCGGATGTGCGCGACGACAAGGCACTGGCGGAGGCGGTCGATCGGATCGTCGAGCGCTTCGGCGGCATCGACATCCTGGTCAACAACGCCGGATCGGTCGATCTCACCGGTGCCGAGCAGATCGGCATGCGGCGCTACGACCACATGCAGGCTGTCAACGTCCGCGCCCCGTTCCTGCTGTCGAAGCTGGCGTTGCCGTACCTGCGCATCTCGGCGCAAGCCGGACGCAACCCACACATCCTTGCTCTCTCTCCGCCGCTCAACATGAGCCCCGAGCACGTCGGCAACGGCGTTGCCTACACCGTCTCCAAATACGGTGTCAGCATCGCCACCATCGGCTTGGCACACGAATTCCGGTCCTACGGCATCGCCGTGAACTCGTTGTGGCCCCGTACCAAGATCGACACCGCGGCGGTGCGCAACCTGCTCGGCGGCGAAGAAGCCGTCGCCGCGTCTCGCACCCCCTTCATCTGTGCCGATGCCGCTGTGCTGATCGTGACCAGTCCCGCGTCGGCCTACACCGGTCAACTGCTCTTGGACGAGGATGTCCTCGCTTCGCGCGGCAGCATCGACCTGGACCGATATCGGGTCGTGCCGGGCGCCGGTGCGCTCGCCAACGACCTCTTCGTCGACGGGTAGACCTGCGCGGAGTAAGCCGCTTACCTGCGCGGTAGACTATGACAGTCGTCATGATCGAGGGAGGAGCAGCGTGGCCGAGACTCCGCAGGCGCGGGAGCGGATGGTGGCCGGCGCCGCCGACATGATCCGCCGCCGGGGTCTGAACGCGACCAGCGTGCGGGAGCTGGCCAAGCACGCCCAGGCCCCGCTGGGCTCCACCTACCACTACTTCCCGGGTGGCAAAGCGCAGCTGGCGGCCGAAGCCGTGCAGTTCGCCGACGCGCTGGCCGCCCGCACACTCGGGAAAGGGCTGCCCGCCGGGCCCGTCGCCGGTCTGCGGTCGTTCGTGACCATGTGGCGGAAGGTGCTGTTGGACAGCGATTTCCAAGCGGGCTGCCCGGTGCTCGCGGTCTCGATCGAAGACCCGGGCGAGGACGACGGGCCGCAGCGGTCCGCCGCGGCCGCGTTCGAGAACTGGACCGGCCTGCTGGTGCGGTCGTTGCGCGACCACGGCGCGAGCGAGGTCGACGCCGAGCAGACCGCCACGCTGATCGTCGCCGCGGTCGAGGGCACGGTGGCGATGTGCCGGGTCGAACGCAGCACCCGCCCGCTCGACCGGACGGTGGACAAGCTCGAGTTCCTGATCAAAGCCGTCACCGACGAATGAGCACCGAACCAGGGCCCAGCTCCGGCACCGAAACTAGGCGGGTTTCGTCGCGCTGACGTACTGGAGCAGGCGATGCACCCGCTGGTCGATCTCCACCAAACCCTGCTCGGCGAACAGGGTCGGAAAAGTCCGCGTGCCGAACACCCGCAGACCGCTCAAACCGCCGACCACTCGGCTCACCTCGCCGACGGGGTTGGCGGCTCGATGACTGGTGGTGATCGCGATGCGGCCGCCGGGGGCGAGGACGCGGATCATCTCGCGGGCGGCGACGAGCGGGTCGGGAATGAGGTAGAGCGCGCCGAAACAGCAGACGGCGTCGAAGGTGCCGTCCGCGAACGGGAGAGACCGCGCGTCGCCGCGCAGATATCCGACGCGTGGTCCGGCGTTGTCGGCGACGGCGCGCGCCAGCATCGGCTCGGAGTAGTCCAAACCGATGGCGTAGCCGTCACCCGACACCGCCTCGCTCAGGTACCGGGTGAAATTGCCCGGCCCGCAGGCGATGTCGAGCACCTTCTGCGCGCCGCCCAGCCGCAGGGTGGCGACCGCGTCACGCCGGTCCGCCGCGGTCGTCCGTCCGCTGGCGAGATAGAACAGCGTCGGCCGCCAGGCTCGCTCGTACACCGCCGCGAGGGCGGGGGCGTTCATCGTTTTTCGTGCGAGGTTCACCGGGTGCGTCTCTCTCAGGCGCGGTCCACGGTGATGGTCATGCCCGCCGCGCGCAGCCGCTCGGTGAGCGCGTCGCCCATCGCGGCGGCAGGCGTGAGGATGCCCGTGAGCTCGGGTTGCTTGTCGGTGTCGAACGCCAGGCACAGGCCGCTCTCGCCGAGCAGCACCGCGGTGGCCTGGTAGCCCGGGTCGCCGGTGCCGGAGAAGGTGGCCACGTACTTCGCGCCCGAGGTGGTGTGCGCGAACGTCTTCATGGTGAACCAGCCGCTCTTGCGCGCCTTTTCGTCCGGCCCGGTGCCCGGCTTCGGCAGCACACGGTCCAGCAGCTTGCGGCCGGCGGCGGCCCGCGACAGCAGCGCGCCCGCGGTCAAGCCCGCCACGATGCCGCCCGCCATCCCTGCCGCGACCAGCGGCGCCACCCGCGACCTGCCCGCGCTCATCACTTCGCGGTAGCGGAAGTTCTTGCCGTACACCCAGCCGAGCAGCCCGTTGGTGCGGCGCACGATCTTGGTGTTGTGCGCGGCCATGACGAACGTGCTCACCCACCCGTCCAGGCTCGGGTCGATGGCATTCGCCCGGGACAGGGCCTGATCGGACTGACGGCCGACCTCGGGATCCATCGACTTGTCCGGGCTCAGCGAATACGGATGCGACAGCACCTTGCCCTTGGCCGGATCGGCGGCGACCGCTTCCATCATGGCGCGGCCGGAATCGATGGTCCCACCGCTGACGCCGCCCTTGAGCGAGGCGACCAGCGTGGTGTCGACGAGCTCGCCGGTGTTGTCCTCGACGGTGCGGCGGTAGAGCCGATAGACGCTCAGATCGGACGGAATCGAGTCGTAGCCGCAGGAATTGACGATTTTCGCACCCGTGGCGACGGCCTGTTCGTGATAGGTGTCGATGGCGTCGCGGATGAACAGCGGCTCACCGGTGAGGTCGGCGTAATGGGTGCCTGCCTTGGCGCACGCCGCCACCAGCGGCAACCCGTAGCGCAGGTACGGGCCGACCGTGGTGACCACGACCTTGGTGCGCGCCGCCAGCTCGTCCAGCGCGGTTTGGTCTTTCGAGTCGGCCACCACCAGGCCCCAGCCGGCGGCCTTCGGGCCGAGGTCGTCGCGCACTGCGGTCAGCTTGTCCAGCGACCGTCCCGCCAGCGCGATACGCGCGGATTCCGGGGCGGCCCCGAGCAGGTACTCCGCGGTCAGCTTGCCGACGAAGCCCGTCGCGCCGAAGAGGACTAGGTCGTATTCCCGAGTGTCTGCCATGGTCTTCCGTTCTGCGGTCGTGCCGCCGGTCGGCGGCTACTTCGTGGTCTTCTTGCGCGGACGTTGCGGCGCGGTCTGTGGGCGGTCGGCGAGCCAGGCGTGATGGACGCGGCCGAGCTCGGTGGCCGGTGGTTCGTCGTAGAGCCATTCGCGGGCAATGCGATGCCAGTTAGCGGTGCAGCCGAGCTGACCGAGCATGCCGAAGGTCAGGAAGTCGGCGCGGCGGGAGAAAAGATGTTCCGGCGGCAGGTTCTGCTGCTTCATGCCGGTGAACTCGCTGGCCCTCGGGTCCACCGCGAGCAGGAAGGCGCCGCTGGCCAGCTCCGGGGTGATGGTCAGTTCCTCGTCGACCAGACACCATTCCGAGGCGGCGAGCACGTATTCCAGGCACTCCTCGGCGCCGATCTCCTCCGGTGAATCGATGACACCGCGCCGGATCATCAACTCGCGCAGATCTTCCGCGCGGTCTTCCGCGGCGGCACGCAGACAGACCAGCTCGAACTGCACGTGCTCGGGATCCATCCGGTTGAACAGCCCGAAATCCAGGAAACCGACCCGGCCGTCCGCGGCCAGCAGCACGTTGCCGGGATGCGGGTCGCCGCAGAACTCGTTGAAGGTGAACAGCGACCCCATATAGAACCGGTAGATGATCTCGCCGATCCGGTCGCGCTCCGCCTGGGGCATCTGCCGGATCTCGTCGAAACCCTTGCCCTGGACGTACTCGGTGACCAGGACCCGCGTGGTGGAGAACTCCGGCAGCGAGCGCGGCACGATGACGAATGGGTGCTCGGCGTAGAGCTCGGCGAGCTGCAATTGGGTGGCCGCCTCGGCCCGGTAGTCGAGTTCGGCTTCCATGTTCAGCCGCAGCTCGTCCAGTACCGCGGGCGTCACCCACGGCATCGCGGACTGCAGAACGCGCCGGAACATGGCGAGATTCTTCAGGTCCGCGCGCACCGCGGCGTCGATGCCCGGGTACTGCACCTTCACCGCGACTCGGCGGCCGTCGTGTAGTCGCGCCCGGTACACCTGGCCGATCGAGGCGGCGGCGACGGGCTCGGCCTCGAACTCGGCGAAGACGGCGTCCAGCGGCTTGCCGAAATCATCCTCGATCACCTGGCGCATGGCCGCGAACGACACCGTGGGGGCCGCGTTGCGCAGCACGGCCAGGCGTTTCTGGAACCGCTCCCGGTGGTTTTCGGGCACCAGATCCAGATCCAGCACCGACATCATCTGGCCGAGCTTCATCGCGACGCCCTTCATGGTGCCCAGCACCATGACCACTTGCTCGGTGGTGCGAATCATGGATTCCTCGGCCATCTTCGCCCGGACGGCCTCGGATCTGCCCCGCATGGTCAACCGCGTGCGCTGGGTGCGAAGCACCGAACTGGCTGCTACCGCACCCAGCTTGGTGCCACGAGCAAGCCGAGAGGTCGGTACTTGCTTCGCCATCGAGGTACCTCCGTTGGTGCCGCGGTCGGAGCGACGGACGCGCAAGCGGCAGCGTGCGAGCCGTCGTGCCCGCGCGGACCGCCGTCGAGTACCGGCGCCGGCGGTGACGCAGCGCACTGGGCGCACCGCTCGGGTTCAGACTAGCCAAGGTTTCGGCAAAGTCGAGAGTGCCGGTGAACTTCAGCAAGCGGTCCAGCTAGCACCTGGGTCCACGGCCCCGGTCAGTCCTGCGCGGGTGCCTCGGGGCCGGGCAGCACATGCTGCTGCGCGTTGAACTTCGCGGGCGAGCCGCCCGCGCGGGCCATGCCCTCGATGGCGCTCCAGGCGAGCATGGTGAGGTAGTCGATCACGTCCTCGCGGGACAGCGACTTGTTGGTGGTCCACCAGTGCGTCGCCAGCTGAATTCCGCCGACCAGCACGTACGACGCCAGCGCGGCGCCCTCGGTCGCCACGCCCCGCTCCTGGGCGCGCTCGGTGATGACGGCGCACACCACCTCGGCGAAGAGCTTCTCGAACTCCGCGAGCGAGGATTGATCGGCCGAGCCGTTGCCCATGATGAACCGGTAGACCTCGGGGTCTTCGTCCACCGTCCCGACGTACTCGGCGAGCGCCGAGCGGACCAGCTGGTATTCGTCGGCGTCCAGGCTGATCGCGCCGTACACCCGCGGCATCAGGGTGGTCTCGATGAACCGCTGCATGGTCGCGTGGACCAGGTCGTTCTTGTCGGAGAAGTAGCGGTAGAGCACCGTCTTGGAGACGCCGATCTCCGCGGCGATCTCGTCCATGCCCGCGTTGCTGCCGCGGGCACGCACCGCGGCGAGGGTGCCGTCGACGAGTTCCTCGCGGCGGTCGATCTTGTGTTGCCGCCACCGGCGCTTGCGGCCGTCCGTCCGGCCGCCGCGCACCGCCGACGGTCGCTCGCCGATATCGACAAGGTCTTCGGTGGACAGCGTGGGCTCCCTCGTTCGTATGTGCTCGGTGGCTACCAGCTTAGGTCCCCGCTACCCGTGATATGCGCTTTTGAGCCCGGATGCGGTATGAACCACAGCATCGGGCGCGTCCGGGGTGTCCACATCGCGCTCGCCCGCTCGCCCACTCCGCCGCGCACAGCAGAATGGGAGGCATGGAGAAAGCTCCCGGCAACACCGCGGTGGTGGATGCCCCCGCCGGGCCTGCCGCCGCGCCCTTCGGCTTCGCTGCCGTACTCGACGAGGCGGCCAAGCGTCGTGACCTCTGGCGGATGAAGGCGTTCGCCACCGGCATGCTCGCCCTGGCCACCGCGATCTATCTGTTCTGTCGCTGGACCGAATCGCGGGGGGCGGGCGGCGACTGGGTGGGCTATCTGCGGGCCGCGTCCGAGGCGGGCATGGTCGGCGCGCTGGCGGACTGGTTCGCGGTGACCGCCCTGTTCCGTCATCCACTCGGCCTGCCGATTCCGCACACAGCGATCATCCGGCGCAAGAAAGACCAGCTCGGCGCCAGCCTCGGTACCTTCGTCGGCACGAACTTCCTGGCGCCCGAAGTGGTGTCGGCGAAGGTGAGCTCCGCGCAGGTCTCCTGGCGGGTCGGGCGCTGGATGGCCGATCCCGGTCATGCCGCACGGGTCGCACAGGAGAGTTCGACGATCCTGCGGGCCGTCGTCGGCGTGCTGCGTGACGAAGACGTGGAGCAGGTGATCGACAACACCATCGTCAAGCGGATCGCCGAGCCGCTGTGGGGTCCGCCGATCGGGCGGGTGCTCGCGGAACTGCTCGCCGACAACCGGCAGCTGGCGTTGCTGGATCTGCTCGCCGAGCGGGCGCACCAATGGGCGCTGGGTTCGCAGGAGACGATCGACCGAATCGTGCTGCGGGACGCGCCGCAATGGGCGCCCAAGTTCGTCAACATCCTGCTCTCCGAACGGATCTACCGGGAACTGGTCGAGTTCACCTGGAAGATCCGCTCCGATCCGGAGCACGAAGTCCGCCTCGCCGCGAATCGTTTCCTGGAGGAATTCGCCGAGGACCTGCAAAACGACGACGCCATGATCAAGAAGGCGGAGCGCATCAAGGCGCAGATCATGGGCCGGGAGGAAATCACCGGGCTGGCCTCGGCCACTTGGCGCGCGGCGAAGCGGCTGATCCTGGAGTCCGCCGACGATCCGCGCAGCACGCTGCGGCGCAAGGTCGCCGAGAACGTGCAGCAGCTCGGCGAGCGGTTGCGCGACGACGCGGACATGCGCGCCAACGTGGACGGCTGGATCGACCGCGGCGCGCGCTACTTGGTGGAAAACTATGCCGGTGAGATCAGCACCCTGGTCACCGACACGGTTGCCAAGTGGGATGCCGAAGAGGCGAGCAAGAAGATCGAATTGCAGGTCGGCCGGGATCTGCAATTCATCCGCATCAACGGAACCGTCGTCGGTTCGCTTGCCGGACTGGCGATCTACACGATTTCCCATCTGATGTTCGGTGGTTGAGCCGCGGCACGCGGTCCGTTTGCCCGAACACTGCTAGCAGACTGCTTGCAATAGCTAGCACCCTGTCCTAGAATCGAACTCGTACAACCGCCAGAAGGTGAGTGATGGCAGACCAGCCCGAGGTTTCCGCCGAGTACACCGACAGATCGGACGAGCACTCGTCCGGCGTCGGCGAACGAGGGGGTCGCGTCGTCAGTGCGGCGCACGACATCGGAGGCTTCATCAGGGCGCAGCGAGAAGCCGCGCAAGTCTCGCTGCGACAGCTCGCCCAGCTGGCGGGGGTGAGCAATCCGTACCTCAGTCAGATCGAGCGCGGATTGCGCAATCCGTCCGCCGAAGTGCTCACGCAGATCGCGAAAGCGCTGCGGGTCTCCTCGGAGGTCTTGTACGTACGGGCCGGCTATCTCGAGCAGCGGCCGCACAGTCCGGTCCGGGACGCCCTGCTTGCCGACACGTCCATCAGTGAGCGGCAGAAGCAGGTGCTACTGGACATCTATGAATCGTTTCGCCGGGAAAACGGAGGAAACGAGGCAGGGGGGGATGTATGGGACAGCGACGTTCCGCGCACGACAACCGACACTCCGCCACGCCAGGAGAACGAAACATCATGACCGAGAAGAACGCCCCCGTCACCAAGCCCTTGCTCGCCACCGTCGGCGCGGGTGACGCCCTCTACGCCGCCGTCAACGACGTGGTCGCCCAGGTGCGCGACCGCGCGGCCACCACCGACGTGCAGGCCCGGGTGGAGGAGGCGCGCGAGCGCTTCGCCAACGTCCCGGCCGATGTCCAGGCGCAGTTCGAGTCGCTGCGCGAGCGACTGTCCGGGCTGCCGTCGGAGCTGCCCGAGGACCTCGCCGAGCTGCGTGAGAAGTTCACCGCCGAAGAGTTGCGCACGCTGGCCGAGAAGTACTACCGGCAGGCGCTGGACCTTTACGCCGACCTCGCCGTCCGCGGTGAGGAGGCCATCGATCGCCTGCGCGCCAACCACCTGGTCGAGGAGCGGATCGGCAAGGTCGAGACCATCTACGGCGACGCGGTGAGCCGCGCCGAGGACGTGTTCGGGCGCGTCAACGGGCTGTTGGGCCGCCCGGCCAAGGTCGAGGACACCGAGACCGAGGCCGAGACCGAGGCCGCGCCGGTCGTCGAAGCCGAGGTCGTCGAGGTGACCACGGAGGCCACCCCGGCTCCGGTGACGAACGGTGCGCCGAAGAAGGCCCCGGCCAAGAAGGCGACCACCACCACCCCCGCCGCCGCGGCCAAGAAGGCGCCGGTGAAGAAGGCCGCTCCCAAGAAGGCCTGACCCTCCGCCGTTCCGGCTGTCCGACGCCCTCGCACACCTCTGGTGTGCGGGGGCGTTGCTTCTATGATGGGTGGGGTGAATATGGTGCACGGATTGACCGGGATGATCTTGCTGGTGCTGTGGCTGGCGGCGCTCGGTGCGACGATTTTCGCGCTGATCCACGCCGTGCGTCAGCGTCCGGACGCGTTCACCGCGGTGGACAAGCTGACCAAGCCGATCTGGCTGGCGATTCTCGGGGCGGCTGTGCTCGTGCTCGTCCTCTCGCCCGCGGGTCTGGGCCTGCTCTCTTTCGCGGCGATCATCGCGACCGGCGTCTACTTGGCCGACGTCCGGCCCAAGGTCGACGAAGTGCAGCGGGGTCCGCGCTGGTGAGGGCGGAGATCGCCGACTGATCAGGGTGCTTGCACTAGCAAGCGGTGCGAATCGGGGTTACTGTATCTAGCAGTAACACAAAGGAGTGTCCGATGCGTGCCATGCTGCCGACCGCGTTGACGAGCTTCCCGGGGCTGCTCCGGAGCTTGCGCGACGCGCACAGCGCCGACTTGCGTTCCCGTACCTACCGGACCGCCGCGTTCAACCCGCCGACCGTGCCCCATGAGGTGATCCCGGTCCGCGCCGGGGACGGCGCCCGGCTGCGGGTACACGCCTACGGTCCGTCGGACAAGCCGGCCATCGTGCTCGTGCACGGGTGGACCTGCTGCCTCGAATACTGGAATCCGCAGATCAATGCGTTCGCCGGGGATTACCGAGTGATCGCCTACGATCAGCGCGGCCACGGTGAGAGCGATTACGGCCCGGGCGACCTGAACATGGACCTGCTGGCCGACGACTTGGCCGCGGTGCTCGACGCCGCGCTCGCGCCCGGACAGCGGGCCGTGCTGGTCGGTCACAGTCTCGGCGGCATGACGTTGCAGGCGTGGGCGGGACGCTACCCCGAGCGGGTCGCGCGCCAAGCGCACGCGGTGCTGCTGACCAATACCGCGGCCGACCGGCTGATCCTGGAGACCACGGTGGTGCCGCTGCTGAACCGGCCGTGGCGGCTGCTGCAGTTGAAGGTGCCGCTGCCGTTCCTGTTCGGCAGGCTGGGGCTCGGCACCCCGATCGTCTTCCCGCCGATCGCACCGGTGCGCTGGATGTTCGCGCGACAGATCCTCAGCACCGCGGCCAAAGGTGAGCTGCTGGACTTCAGCATGGCCATCGTGCGATCGTGCCCGGCCTGGGTCCGCTCCAAGTTCGGCTTCCTGCTCGCCACGATGGATGTGGGGGAGGCGGCGCGCAATCTCGTGGTACCCACCACGGTTCTCTCGGGACAATTCGACGACATGACCCCGCCGGTCCACTCCGAGCGGATCGTCGAGTTGCTGCGGCAGACGGGCAGTCTCGTGCGCTACCAGGTGCTGCCGACCGGCCATCTCGGCAATGTGGAGGCCTACGAGCGGTTCAACGAGGAGCTCGGGCGCGTGCTCGCCGAAGTGGGCAAGCGCACCCGCGCCGACCTCGCGGGCTGACGCGTCGGGGCGGCGTTCGCGCCGGTCAGGAGAAGACGACCGTCCGGCGGCCGTGCACCAGCACGCGGCCCTCCAGATGCCAGCGCAGCCCCCGCGCCAGGACCACCCGCTCGATGTCGCGGCCTTGGCGGACCATGTCGCGCACCTCGTCCGCGTGGTCGATGCGGATGACGTCCTGCTCGATGATCGGGCCCGCGTCCAGCTCCGCGGTCACGTAATGGCAGGTGGCTCCGATCAGCTTCACGCCGCGGGCGAATGCCTGATGGTAGGGGCGAGCGCCGACGAACGACGGCAAGAAGCTGTGATGGATGTTGATGGCTTTGCCCGCCCAGTGCTCACACAGTTCGGCGGGTAGCACCTGCATGAACCGCGCCAGCACCACCGCGTGCGGGTCGTGCGCGTCCACCAGGGCGCGGACCTCCTCGAACGCTGGACCGCGCTCGGCCGGGTCCTTCGGGAACGGCACGTGATGGAATTTCACCCCGTGCGCCTCCGTCATCGCCGCGAGATCCGGGTGGTTGCCGATCACCGCCTCGATGGTGGCGGGCAGCTCACCGCTGGCGGCGCGCCCGAGCAGATCGTGCAGGCAGTGGCCGTCCTTGCTGACCAGCAGGACGGCGCGGCGGCGCGCGCGGGAGTCCAGCAGTTGCCATTCGGTCTTCGGGCCCAGGTCGGCCGCCACCCCGGCGAACCGGTCACGCAGTTCCTCGATCTCGAACGGCACCGTCGCCGCTTTGATCGCCTGGCGAGTGAAGAACCAGCCCGTCTCCACGTCGGAGTGGTACCCCGCCTCCACGATCGACCCACCGAACTCGGCGATGAACGACGTGATACCGGCGATGATGCCCGGACGATCCGGGCAGCCGAGCGTCAGCACATAGCGGCGGTCGTCCAGGACGGGCGGAGCGGAACTCATGCGTTCATCCTCCCAGGTGCGCCACGCGGGATGCGCCGCGCCTCGGCACAGCCTTCGAGAGGGTTCCAGGGCAGGTTGTCGGTTTGCGAGGTGAGTTCCGACCTGGCCGCATCGACCGCGTACGCCGAACTCATGGCCACCGCCCGCGCCGGCGGGCCGCGATCGGCCCGGCTACTTCGCCGCGACGGCGGGCGCCACGAACATGGCCGTGGCCACACGCGATACCGCGCCCTTCCAGGCTGCCGGAGTACCCGTCATCGACCCGTAGGCTCAGTGCCCCGCTATGCGCTCGGCTCGGGCGGGCCGAACTCCACCCGGTCGGCCATGAGTCGTCATCGCTCGACTATTCGTGTCGTGTGTCAGAGGTGGTAAAACGGTTCCGCGTAGTGGAATTCGCCGACTAGCTGGGAGTCGTAGGCCGACAGGGAGCGGACCTGGAAGTGACTGATCCAGGCCGGGTCGTCCGGTGTGATGCCGAGACGGGCGGCGGGGACGAAACCGAAGCGCGGGTAGAACTCCAGGCTGCCGAGCAAGCCGATCAAGGGCTCGTCGAGGGCGTCGGCGGCGCCGAGAGCCGCGTGCATGAGGGCCGAGCCGACTCCAGAGCCTTGATGGTCGGCGAGAACACCGATCGGGCCGAGCGCCAGCACGGGGAACGGGCCGACGGCGGCTCTGGTCAGGCACAGGTGGCCGACCACGCTGTCGTGCTCGATCGCCACCAGGGAGAGCGTCGGTATCCAGCCCTCGTCGCTGCGCAACTGCGCGACCAGGTCCACCTCGGGCGGGTCCGCGCTGTCGCCGGACACGCCGGCACCATCGCAGTCACCGGTAGTGGCATAGCGCGGTCCGAATGCGCTGCGATGCACCGCGGCGATCGCAGCGGCGTCGTCGGCGCGTTCGCGACGGATCAGCACAGTCGTCTCCTCCCGAACGAAGTAGGGCCCATCCGCACACGTTAGTCGGTCGACCGTGGCGAGACGTTCTCCGATGCGCCATCAGCTACGAGTGTGCGGGAAGTGCCGATAGGCGCGCAACGGAATTCACCTCCGGTGTGCCAGACTCTCACCCCATGGCTAGTTCCACGTCGCTGACCAGGGCCGAAGTGGCCGCCATGACCGATCACACGCTGCTCGCCCCGGAGGCGACGCCCGGCGAGGTCGACGCGCTGATCGAGGACGCGCGGGCATTGGGCGTACTCGCGATCTGTGTGTCGCCGTCCATGTTGCCGGTGCGCGCGCCCGGACTGGTGGTCGCGACGGTCGCCGGATTCCCTTCGGGAAAACATCATTCGCTGGTGAAGGGCGCCGAGGCGCGGCTCGCGGTGGACCAGGGGGCGGCCGAGGTCGACATGGTGATCGACGTCGGCGCGGCCCGCGCGGGTGACTACACGGCGGTGCTCGCCGACATCGTCACGGTGCGCGAGGCGGTCGGCGATCGGGCGCTGCTGAAAGTGATCATCGAATCCGCTGCGCTGCCGGACGAAGCGATCGCGCAGGTGTGCCGGGTCGCCGAGCGTGCGGGAGCCGATTTCGTGAAGACTTCCACGGGATTCCATCCCGCCGGCGGCGCTAGCGTCCACGCGGTGCGGTTGATGGCCGAAACGGTCGGCGGGCGGCTCGGGGTGAAGGCCAGCGGCGGGATCCGGACCGCGGATGCGGCCGCGGAGCTGATCGCGGCGGGTGCGACTCGGCTCGGGCTGTCGAGATCTCGCGAGGTGCTCGACGGCTTCGCGCCCTGACCGGCAGTCGAAAAACGTTCGCGGATCCGGGGTTCGCCCCGAAGCGCCGCCGCGACGCCCGAAGACGTTGCGGCAGGACGCGTTCAGCAGCGCATGTCGGAGCTGTCGCCCGCGGGTTCGAGCTGGGTGCGGCCACCAGCCAGGTGGACCGCGAGGCCGGAGTCGGTGACCTGGAGTTCGGTCGCCGCCATGCCGAGCGGGTAGCTCTGCAAGCTTTGAGTGAAGAGGTCGACGATGCTCTGCACCAGGTCGGCGGGCAGGCCCATGCCGAGCAGCTCCGCCGACATGGTCTCCACCTGCACCGCCCCGTTCACGATCTGCGGCTTCAGCTGGAGTTCGGCGAGGCCGCCGAGCACCGACAGGGTGAGCAGGCCGGTACTCGCCGAGGAGCTCACGTCACTGACCATGCCGCCGAGGGTCTCCTTGATCCCCTCGTTGCTCCAAGTGACATCGGCCGAGGAGCTACCGATCTCGCCCCCGCCGTGGTCGGCGAGGTCGACATCCCGGAAGACGGCGTGCACCACCATTCCGACGGCGGGACCGAACTTGCTGTCGTCGCTGTTCACCCGCACCGAGGGCACCTTGCCGTCGATCCAGGTGATCAGCATCGGCTTCGGGCCGAAGCCGACGTCGATCTTCGATCCCATCTCCTTCTCGAATTGCGAGCTGATGCACTTCGACACCGTGTGCCTGGCATAGGCCTCGCCGCCGACCAGGATCGTGGCGAGCAGAACAGCTACCACGGTCAGGGCGATCAGCAGGGCTCGCCGGTTGATCGTCTTGGTGGAGGTTGTGTTCGTACTCATGGCGAAAATTCTTCCCGACCTTTCTGTGCCGTCTCTGAGGAGGCAGTGAGGGGTTCGAATGTGACATGAAGCACAAAAACCGAGCGTAGCCTGATGCCCATGGCTGGCGATGCGGCAAGCCGCGCGATCGGATCCGCGGAACAAGGATGGCGTGTTCTGCGCCGCTGGGCCGGTCGGCACGCCGGTTTCTTCACCACCAGGCAGGTGCTGCGCACGGGATGTGGGTCGCGAGTGCGGGCTGGCCTCGGCGACGGCTCGGTGACCAGGGCCGGAATCGGCGTGCTGCGCTTGGCCGAGTGGCCGGAAGGTCCGCTCGACGAATACGCGATGTGGGCGGCCTGGTTCGACGGCGCCGCGGTCGTCTCCCATCAGAGTGCGGCGGAGTTGCACGGGTTCGGCAGCCTGTGCCCGCGGTTCCTGCACCTGTCGGTGCGCGCGGGACGCCCACCGGTGACGCCGCGGCTGGCGGTCGTGCGCCGGTCGCTGGCCGGCGCCGACGTGGAATCGGCGGGACCGTTCCTGGTGACGACGCCGGTGCGCACAGTGCTCGACCTGGCTGAGGGCGATATCGGGCAGGCGGCTTTGAATGAGGTGGTCGCCGACGCGGTCGCCATCGACCGCTGCGCGGGCCGGGAGATCACCGATGCGGGTGCGCGCCTCTCGCCCCGCGCCGCGCGACGGATGTACCAGGCGCTAGCCGTAGCGTGACGAAACTCTTGCTAGCCCGGGCCGAGCGGCGCGACGGCCGACCACGGCACCGAGAGCACGTTGTCGCGCAGGCGACGGCGGTAGGGGCGGATCGGGATGCCTTCCGCGCGCAACGCCTGGGCGGCCGCACGCCAGCGGACACGCGGTCCGAAAGGCGTCATCGGCGCGGCATGGGCCCACGCACGATCGGCGGCAGCGAGCAGCGCGTGAATGGGTTCACCGGGAATGTTGCGGTGGATCAACGCCTTGGGCAGGCGTTCGGCGAGGTCGGAGGGCCGCTCGACGGTGAACGGGTCCCAGGCCAGCGTGAGCGAGCGCGGCCCGTCGCGGTCGAGCAGGATCCATGCGCAGCGTCTGCCCAATTCGTCGCAGGTGCCGTCGATCAGCAGTCCGTCCGGCGCCAGCCCCGCCAGGACGGTCGACCAGGCGTCCGGGACCGCCGATTCCGGGTACTGCCGCAGCACATTGAAGGCGCGCACCAGAACGGGTCGCAGTCCGGCCAGTTCGAAGCCGCCGCGTGCGAAGGTGACGCCGTCGCGGCCGGGCACCACGCGCTGCGGATCGATCTCGAGCCCGACCACCCGCACGTCGGCGCGGATCGTGCGCAGGCGCGCGGCCAGCTCGAAAGTGGTCCATGGGCTCGCGCCGTACCCGAGGTCGACCACCAGCGGATCGGGCGCGCGGGTCAGCCGGTCGGCGACGAGGTCGTCGTTGATCAGCCTGCGGTCGCTGCGGCGAAGGCGGTTGACGGCGGTGGTGCCACGGGTGATGGTGCCGACCGGTCCGGTCAGCGAGTGGGGTGCTGTTCTTCCAGCCACTGAACCGTGAATTCGGCCTCGCCGCGGAACAGGTCGACCAGGTTCACCAGCATCAGCTGTTCCAGGCGCGGCCCGACCATGGGGATGAACACCTTCGCTTCCGAGGAGAAGCGCATGGTGCATCCGGTGTCGGTGGGGAACAGGCGGATGGTGCCGCCGAGGCTGCCGGGGCCCGCTGGAATGGCCGCCGAGTACTTGCCGGTGATCTCGTCCGGGGCGAACGGGCTGTAGCTCTCCTTGCGGGTGATCACCATGTCCTTGCGGATCACCGTCTGGGCGATCTCCGGCAGCATCTCGCGGGGCAGGACGTGGTGCAGTTCGACGTCGATCCCGCCGTCGCCCGCCTCCAGCCGGACCACCTCGTTGCCGGGCGAGTACTTCCTCATCTCTTGCATCCGCGCGTCCCAGTAATCGCGGTTCGACAGCGCCGCGTACAGCTCTTTTGTGGTGTGCAGCGGATAGCGGGCGGAGTAGTCCAATCGGCGTGCCATGGGCTCACACGTTACTGGGTGCGGTGCCGCCGACCTCGGCGGGCGGGTGGAGTGCGGACGTGCCACGAACGCGGGGCCCGCACGGTGTGACGTCGAACAATGTCCGCTTCTCCCGCGGGGCTCAGTGCTTGGCGAGCCAGTCGCCGGTGAATTCCGCCTCGTTCTTCAGCAGCTCGGTGAGGTGCTCCGCGATCGCCTTCTCGATCTTGCTGCCGAACAGCGGGATCTTCACCTCGATGGTGCCTTCGACCGTGGCGACGGCACCGGAGCCGTCGGCGGCCAGGGTGACGGTGCCGCGCACCTCGGCGGGCGCGCCCTCGACGCGGGCTTCGAAGTCGGCCCGATCACCGGTCCAATCTTCGACGCGCGGGATGACCAGATCGCCGGGGCGCACCGCGGTGACCGCGGCGGGCAGCTGTTCGGCGGGGATGGCCTGCACCATCTCTACGCGCACCTGGTCACCGCTGACGGTGACCGAATCCAGCCGGGCATTGGGGCCGCCGACCGCCGCGATGCGATCCTTCCAGTACTGATCGTTCGCGAATGCCGCGCGTACCGCGGCGGGCGGAGAGGAGTAGCGGGCCGTGTACGCCAGCGGTGTAGCCATGGGTGCACACGCTACCGTGCAGCACCGGAACCACACGAGTGGTGCCGGTTGATCTGCGCACAGGCTGAATACGGCTCGCGTAGCCATCAGCGCGAACGCTCCCGTGTGACGCTATCCGTTCGCGGCGGAATACGCCGACCCGTGGCCACCGACACGCACGCTACCGTGTAGCACCGTGCGAACTTCACGAGTGGCGCCGTCGGACCTCCTCGCCGGTACCGGTGCGCGGCTGCGCGCCGATGTGCGGCTGGCGGAGCTGACCACACTCCGGGTCGGCGGGCCCGCCCTGGTCGCCGAATGCGCGACGACCGAGGCCCTGGTCGCGACCGTGCGCGCGCTGGACGCGGCGGGCGTCCCGGTACTGCTGCTCGCGGGCGGCTCGAATCTGCTCATCAGCGACGACGGCTTCGACGGCGTGGTGGTTCGGATCGCCACCACCGGCGTCGAGATCGGCGACGGCGGTGTGGTCGCCGAGGCGGGCGCGAACTGGGACGCCGTGGTCCGTGCCACGGTCGAGGCCGGTCTCGGGGGTCTGGAGTGCCTGTCCGGCATTCCCGGCTCGGCGGGTGCGACGCCCGTGCAGAACGTGGGCGCTTACGGCGCGGAGGTGGCCGCCCTGCTGCGCCGGGTGCGCCTGCTGGACCGCGCGAGCGGGGAGATCCGCTGGGCGGAGCCCGGCGAACTGAGCTTCGGTTATCGCACCAGCGTGCTCAAGCACCGTGACGATGCCGTCGTGCTCGCGGTCGACTTCGCGCTGCGCCCAGACGGTTCCAGCGTGCCGCTGCGTTACGGCGAACTGGCCTCGGTGCTGGGCGCCGGGGACGGTGAGTCCCGGCCCGCGGCGCAGGTCAGGGACGCGGTGCTGCGGTTGCGCGCGGGCAAAGGCATGGTGCTCGATCCCGCCGACCACGACACCTGGAGCGCCGGTTCGTTCTTCACCAACCCGGTGGTCGCGCCGGAGCGGGTGGCGCAGGTGCGCAGCGCGATCGCCGCGCACCTGGGCGATGTCGCGGTGCCGACCTACCCGGCGCCGGACGGGGTCAAGTTCTCCGCGGGCTGGCTGATCGAACGTGCGGGTTTCGCCAAGGGCTTCCCCGGCGCCGAAGCACCCGCCCGGCTGTCGACGAAACACACTCTGGCGCTGACGAATCGCGGTGCCGCCACGGCGGCCGATCTGGTGGCGCTGGCTCGGACGGTCCGCGACGGCGTCGCCGAGCGCTTCGGAATCCGGCTGGAGCCGGAGCCGGTCACCGTGGGCGTCACGCTCTGACGCGCTGAGGCCGACACCACACGCCGCGGAAACGAGTCGGTCCGCGCGCCGCGCGTAGATTCGACGAAGTGAACCACCGCACCATGATCCGCCGATCGGTTGCCGTGGTGTCGGCCGTCCTGCTGGTGGTCGTCGCCCTGGTGACCGGTTGCACGATAGGCCGCGACTCCGGCCCGTCGAGCCGGGACGCCGGTCCGATCGCCGAAGTGACGTTGACCCCCGCCGACGACGACGCCGACGTCAACCCGACCGCGCCTGTGTCGGTGACGATCAGCGACGGCACGATCGATCAGGTCGCGCTGACCAACGCCGCGGGCAAGCAGGTCCGCGGCGAACTCGCGCCGGACCGGCGCGGCTATACCATCACCGAGCCGCTCGGCTACGACGCCACCTACACCTGGTCGGGCACCGCTGTCGGCACCGATGGCAAGCCGGTCCCGATCGATGGCTCGTTCCGCACCCTCGCACCCAAGAGCACTGTCCCCGCGACCCTGAACATCGGTGACAACCAGGAGGTCGGCATCGCGGCGCCGCTCATCCTGCAGTTCAAGTCCTCGGTCGTGAACAAGGCGGCGGTGGAGAAGGCGCTGACGATCACCACCGACCCGCCCACCGAAGGCGCGTGGGCCTGGTTCCCGGACGACGGCGGCTCACGCCTGCACTGGCGTCCGAAGAACTACTGGACCCCGGGTACGAGCGTGCACGTCTCGGCCCGGCTCTACGGACTGGACCTGGGCGGCGGCAATTACGGCGATTCCGATCTGACCACGGATTTCCGCATCGGCCGCAGCCAGATCGTCAAGGCGAGCGCGCCGAGCCACCGCATCCAGGTGGTGCGCGACGGGCGGATTGTGTTCGATTTCGCGGCCAGTTACGGCGAGGGCAACGAACCACGCAACGTGACTCGTTCCGGCGTTCACGTGGTCACCGAGAAGTACGAAGACTTCATGATGTCGAATCCGCCCTACTACACCAATGTTCGCGAGCGCTGGGCGGTACGCATCTCCAACAACGGCGAATTCATCCACGCCAACCCGGAATCGCTGTCGGCACAGGGGTCGGCGAATGTCACCAACGGGTGCATCAACCTGTCACCCGCAGACGCCCAAGCGTATTTCCCCACGGCTCTGTACGGCGATCCGGTCGAGGTGACCGGAACCTCGATCCCGCTCTCGGCCGCCGACGGCGACCTCTACGACTGGACCATCGACTGGAGCACCTGGAAAACCATGTCGGCGTTGCAGGGTGCGCCATCGGCCGTGGTCTCCGCCACGCCGTTGCCGCCGCAGCCGGCGGGAGCGCGCTGAATCGGTGCTAGCGCGCCTTCACGTTCTGCTCGTCGAGTTCGCTGTCGGCCGAGTGTTCCGCTTCGATCTTGCGGTCGGCGGACTGCTGGGCACGGACCGCCTCGTGCCGCTCGGCGAGCAGGTCGCGGATCTCGGTCAGCAGCTCGATCTGGGTCGGCTCGGCGACCTTGGGGGTGCCGAAGCGGTTCTTGATCGTCTTCATGGGCAGGATCAGCGCGAAGTACAGCACCGCGGCGACCATGGCGAAATCGATGGCGGCCGTGATGATCGGGCCGACGGCGATGAAGGTGGCGGGCTTGGAGGGGATCAGTTGAACGCCCAGCCCGAGTTCATTGGTGTCGCCGAACACCGCGAGCAGCGGATTGATGACGCCCTTGGTCACCGAGGTCACCACGGAGGTGAATGCGGTGCCCATGACGACGGCGACCGCGAGGTCGATGACGTTCCCGCGCATCAGGAACTCTTTGAAGCCCTTGAACATGAGCCGAATTACTCCCATCCGATGTCCTTACGCTGACAGCTGCTCGGATGCTAACGGCTCGGGTCGAACAGCGAAGGCCGAGCAATTCGCGGCCGGGCTCAGGTCATCGACCCAGTAATGCGGTTCAGCTATGAATAGTTCAGGTGCGGCGGGCGAATCGGCCCGCGTCGGCCTGGTCACGCGGTTTGATGATGATCTGATCCAGGTTCACATGCGCGGGCCGCGACGCGACGAACCCGATGACCTCGGCGATGTCTTGGGCGACCAGCGGGTCGATGCCGTCGTACACCTTGGCTGCCCGCTCGGCGTCGCCGCCGAATCGCACCAGCGAGAACTCGGTTTCCACCGCGCCGGGGGCGATCTCGGTCAGGCGCACCGGCTGCCCGAGCAGCTCCCCGCGCAGCGTGCGGTGCAGTACGGCCTGCGCGTGTTTGGCGGAGGTGTAACCGGAACCGTTGTCGTAGGCGGTGAACGCGGCCACCGAGGTGACGGTGACGATCAATCCGTCGCCGGAGGCGATCAGTTTCGGCAGCAGGGCTTTGGTGACGCGCAGCGTGCCGAGCACGTTGGTCTCCCACATCCAGCGCCAGTCGTCCAGATCGGCCTCGGCCACCGACGCGAGGCCCTTGGCGCCGCCGGCATTGTTGACCAGCACGTCGACGCGTCCGACCGCTTCGCCGAACGCTCGCACGGACTCGTCGGAGGTGACGTCGAGTTCCACTGCGGTGCCGCCGATCTCCGCGGCGAGGCGACGCAGGCGATCGACCCTGCGCGCACCGACGTAGACGTGATAGCCCTGCTTCGCCAGCTCCCGGGCGGTGGCCTCGCCGATGCCCGAGCTGGCTCCGGTGACGACGGCGCTGCGAGTGCTCATGCCGGTAGATCCTAGGTGCGCGAGGTTTGCCGGATCGCCTGCGGTCACCGGAACGGCGGTTAGCCTCGGTGCATGGCTATTCGGGACGTGGTGAGCGCGGACGGTACGAACATCGTCTATCGGGTGAGTGGTCCCGCGCACGGTCGCCCCTTGCTGCTGCTGCACGGCTGGTCGGCGAACCTGCGCTGCTGGGGCGGAGCCGCCGACGATCTCGCCGCGCGCTACCGGGTGATCGCCGTCGACCTGCGCGGCCACGGCTACTCCGACGCGCCCGCGGCGGGCTACGACGATCCGAAGAACTGGGCGGCCGACCTCGCGGCGGTACTGGCGGCCGAGGGGATCGCGTCCGGCGCGGTGCTGCTCGGCTGGTCCTACGGGGGGATCGTGCTGTCGGACTACTTGACCGCCTACGGCACGGACGCCGTCGCGGGTGTCGTCTACACCGGCTCGATGGCGAACATCGGACCCGGTGTGCCGGGCGCGGCGACCGGCCGCATGATGGGCGAGGCCATACCGGGGGTCTTCGAGGAGAGCGCGGGGCGGGCCGTGCGTGCCTTCGGTGTGTTCGGCAACGCCAACACCGGACCGGGCGCGGACAAGGGGCCGGACGCGCAGCGTCTGTTCGGGGCGAGTCTGGCCACCCCGCCCGCGGTGCGCAAAGCGCTGTTCTACCGGACCGTCGACAACACCGAGACACTGCGCGCGCTGGACGTTCCCGTGCTCGTCCTGCACGGGACCGCCGACCAGGTCGTCCCGATCGAGAACGGCCGCTACATCGTCGAGGCCGCCCCGGATGCGCGTGCGTCGTTCTGGGAAGGCGCCCAGCACGGGCTGTTCATCGAGGACCGTCCCCGCTTCGTCGCCGAGGTGAGCGCGTTCGTCGAGAGCCTGTGACCGGATTCATGTCCGGCCTGTGATAGCTCTCACTTGCCGCGGATAGCGTGTCTGGGCCGGGGAACGCAACGTGCACTATGGATAGTGTGAGCCAGCGCCCGGGCCTACGGCCGAACCGTATCGCCGTGTTATCGGTGCACACCTCACCACTCGCGCAGCCGGGCACCGGCGACGCGGGCGGCATGAACGTCTATGTCCTGCAAACGGCCGTCGAGCTGGCCCGCCGCGGCACCGAGGTGGAGATCTTCACCCGGGCCACGGCATCGAACGTCCCGCCCGTCCAGGAGGCGGCGCCCGGCGTGCTGGTGCGCAATGTGGTGGCAGGCCCGTTCGAGGGGCTGGACAAGCACGATCTGCCCACCCAGCTGTGCCCCTTCACCGCGGAGGTGCTGCGGCAAGAGGCCCGGCATCTGCCCGGCTACTACGACCTGGTGCACTCGCACTACTGGCTGTCCGGCCAGGTCGGCTGGCTGACCAGGGACCGGTGGCGGGTGCCGCTGGTGCACACCGCGCACACCCTGGCGGCGGTGAAGAACCTCGCGCTGGCCGAAGGTGACTGCCCTGAACCGGCGACCCGCGAGATCGGCGAGAAACAGGTGATCGCCGAATCCGATCGGCTGGTCGCCAACACCGCCGAAGAGGCGCGCCAGCTGGTCGAACTCTACGGCGCCGACCCCGAGCGCATCGACGTCGTACCGCCCGGCGCCGATCTGAGCCGCTACCGCCCCGGTGACAAGGCTGCCGCCCGCGCCGAACTCGGGTTGGCCGCCGACGAACGGATCGTCGCGTTCGTCGGCCGGATCCAGCCGTTGAAGGCGCCCGATGTGCTGGTGCGCGCCGCGGCCGAGGTCTTACGCGCCGACCCGGAGCGCAAGTTGCGCGTGCTGATCGTGGGCGGTCCGTCCGGCAGTGGATTGGAGCGGCCGCACGCGCTGATCGAGCTGGCCGCCGAGCTGGGCATCGCCGAGCGGGTCAGCTTCCTGCCCCCGCAGCCGCCGCAGCGGTTGGTGCAGGTCTACCGCGCCGCAGACCTGGTCGCGGTGCCGAGCTACAGCGAGTCCTTCGGCTTGGTCGCCATCGAGGCGCAGGCCAGCGGCACCCCGGTGCTGGCCGCCGACGTCGGTGGTCTCGGCACCGCCGTGCGGCACGACGTGTCCGGTCTGCTCGTCCCCGGACATCGCACCGCGGACTGGGCGAACGCGCTGGGCCTGCTGCTGGACGACCCCGACCGCCTGCACCGGATGAGCGAGCGGGCCGTCAAGCACGCGGCCAATTTCTCCTGGGCGCACACCGCCGACGGGCTGCTCGCCAGCTACGCCGCGGCCCTGGCCGGATTCCGGGACGAACGCACGGCGCTGGGCGGCCGCGGTCTGGCGCACAGCGTCGTGCGGGAGGATGCGTACGACCCGGCTTCGGCCGACCGCACCGGCCCGGCCGGTGAGCTGACGGCCGCCCTGCTCGGCGAGACCAGCCAGGCCAGATCACGGGCGCTGTGGCGGCGCCGGATGGGAGTACGCCGGTGAACGAGGTACAGGCAACCGCGCAGCTCATCGACGAGACGCTGCGCGATCGGGAGATCGAGTACACCCGGCCGGGGGAGGACACCTTCGTCGTCGTCCTGCCCGGTGAGCGCAAGCTCAAGACCACGGTGATGCTCACGGTGGGCAAGCACGGGGTCCGCGTCGAATCGTTCGTCTGCCGCAAACCGGACGAGAACTTCGAAGGCGTCTACAAGTTCCTGCTGCGCCGCAACCGCAGGCTCTACGCCGTCGCGTACACCCTCGACCGGGTGGGCGACATCTACCTGATCGGCCGCCTGTCCGCGCATGCCGTCACCCCCGACGAACTGGACCGGGTGTTCGGGCAGATTCTCGAGGCCGTCGACGCCGACTTCAACGTGCTGCTGGAACTCGGCTTCGCCGAATCCATCCGGCGGGAATGGAAGTGGCGCGTCTCGCGCGGCGAATCGCTGCAGAACCTGCGCGCCTTCGAGCATCTGGTCGACTCCGCCGACAAGCCCTGACCGGTCGCCGGATCCGGCCCGCCATGGCACCGGCCGGGTGACAATCGCGGACGGCTCGGATCGGCGAAGGGATACGGCGTTGGCGGTTCTCGCTCTGGACATCGGCGCGACGAAGTTCGCGGCCGGGGTAGTCGGCCCCGGTTCCGAGGTGCACGAAGTACGCCGGGTGGACGTGCCGGAGGCGGGTGTATGGGAGGCCTGTCGCGGACTGCTGCTCGCGGTGGCGGGGCCGGAGCCGGTCGGTGCCGTGGGGATCGGTGCGGCCGGTCCGGTGGACGCGCGGACCGGCGTCACCGGTCCGTTGAACATTCCCGAGTGGAAAGCGGGCTTCCCGGTCGTCGCCGCGGTGCGAGAGCTGTTCCCCGACGCCACCATTCGCTTCGCCATCGATGGCGCCTGTCTCGCGCTGGCCGAACACCGCCTCGGCGCACTGCGCGGTGTGCCCGACGCGCTGGCCATGACGGTGTCGTCGGGGATCGGGGGCGGGATCGTCGCCGGGGGCAAGGTGCTGCTCGGACGCACCGGCAATGCCGGGCACGTGGGGCACATCGTCGTGCCCGGCTGGGACACACCCTGCGGTTGCGGCGGTCGGGGCTGCGTCGAGGCGGTCGCGAGCGGCATGTCGTCGGTGCGCTGGGCGCGCGAACAGGGCTGGTCCGGTGGCACCGGTATACAGCTGGCCGCGGACGCGCGGGCGGGCGACGAGATCGCGGTGGCCGCCCTGCACCGGGCAGGCACCGCGCTCGGCGCGGCGATCGCCTCGGCCGCCGCCCTGCTGGACGTCGACCGGGTGGTGATCGGCGGCGGCTTCGCACAATCCGGTGCGCCGCTGTGGGATCCGCTGCGCGCCGCGGTGGACGCGCACGCCGGGCTGAAATTCCTGCACGGCTTGCGGGTGGAGCTCTCCGCGATCACCCAAGGTGCCACGCTGGCGGGCGCGGGTGTGCTCGCCACGGAGCGCACCGCGGACGAACCGGCCTGACATCGCGCTTTCCCGCGCGGGTGGTGGCGGACGGGGCGGGAACCGATGCGACCCGGACGGGCGCGCATGGGAGGATGGCCGCATGACGTACACCCTCGTGCTGCTGCGCCACGGCGAAAGCGAATGGAACGCCCTGAACCTGTTCACCGGCTGGGTGGACGTGCATCTGACCGACAAGGGCATCGCCGAGGGCAAGCGGGCCGGAGAGCTGCTGGCCGAGCACGGCATCCTGCCGGACGTCGTCTACACCTCGCTGCTGCGCCGGGCGATCTCCACCGCGAACATCGCGCTGGACGCCGCCGACCGGCACTGGATCCCGGTGATCCGGGACTGGCGGCTCAACGAGCGCCACTACGGTGAGCTGCAAGGCAAGAACAAGGCGCAGGTCCGGGAGAAGTACGGCGACGAGCAGTTCATGCTGTGGCGCCGCAGCTACGACACCCCGCCGCCGCCGATCGACCCGGCCAACGAGTACAGCCAGGAAGGCGATCCGCGCTACGCGGGCATCGACGTACCCAAGACCGAGTGCCTGCTCGACGTGGTCGACCGGATGGTGCCGTACTGGGAGTCGACCATCTCCAAGGATCTGCTGTCCGGCAAGACCGTGCTGGTCGCCGCGCACGGCAATTCGCTGCGCGCACTGGTCAAGCACCTCGACCGGATCTCCGACGAGGACATCGCCGGCTTGAACATCCCGACCGGCATCCCGCTGCGCTATGAGCTGGACGAGAACCTCCGCCCGGTTCGCCCGCACGAGTACCTGGATCCGGAGGCGGCCGCCGCGGGCGCCGCCGCCGTCGCCGGTCAAGGCGGTAGATAACCCGCACACCGCGAACTACGCAACGCGCTGCCATCCGCTCGGGTGGCAGCGCGTTGTCGTTCCATGACGGACTCAGAGGTATCGCCGGGCGACACGCCGGTGGAGCGCCGTCTACCAGCGACGCGGCATCGGCTGATTAAGTTACCCACTGTTTTTACCGGCAAGTAGGTCGGTACACTCTGGTCGTTCGACCAGCCGAGAGGTGGATCACGTCCGATGAAGCACGCGTTGCGGGCCACGGTGGCGGCAGTCGCCGTCACGATGCTCGTTCCCTTTCTCGCCGGCGGCGCGGACGCCGTCGCGCCGCCCACCGGCCCGGACGGCGGCGCTGCCGGAGCGGCCTGGGCGGCCACGCAAGACAGCCCCCAGCAGTACCCCAACATCAATATCCAGTGGGACGTCCCCATCACGATGAGTGACGGCACCGTGCTGAAGGGCAACGTCTACCGCCCCGCGGACCCCTCCGGCCGGCCCATCGACACGCCCACGCCGACGATCGTCAACCTCACGCCCTACACCAAGCTGGTGTCGAACCTGGCCGATCACGCGCAGTCGATCCCCGGCCTGTCCGACGCGCTGATCGAGCTGTTCCGCCAGATCGATATGAGCGGCACCCCGCTGTCCGGCGTCACCGACCTGACCAAGGCGTTCGGCGGCGGCGAACTGCGCAACTTCACCGTCGACCGGCAGCTGATCAAGAGCGGCTACTCGCAGGTGGTCGTGGACGTGCGCGGCACCGGTTTCTCCCAGGGCGTCTGGGACATGCTGCGTGAACGCGAGCAGCAGGACACGGTCGAGGTCATCGACTGGGCGTCGCGGCAGCCGTGGTCCAACGGCCGGATCGGCATGAACGGCATCTCCTACTCCGGGATCAACCAGGTGCAGGCCGCCCAGCAGCGCCCACCTGCCTTGCAGGCGATCTTCCCGGTCGTGCCGGGCAGCGACCTGGTCAACGACGTGCTCGCGCCGGGCGGCGGCTTCGGTTTCAACTTCATCCCGCTGTGGCTGACCGCGATCAACGGTCTCAAGCTTCTTCCCGACCTGGCCTCGGTGCTCAACGGGCAACTGGACACCACATGGCTGGCCGACCGCGCCCGCGATCCGTTGACGTTCATGGATGTCCTGCTGAACGTCTACACCACCGCACGCATCGAGGATCTCGACCCGCGCGCCAAGGAACTGCTGACCGACGGGTCCCGGCCGCGGCAGGACTGGCTCGGTGACCCGAGCGCGATCCGGACGCCGACCTTCGTCACCGGCGGCTGGCACGACCTGTTCGCCTACTCGGAATCCAAGATCTACAACGAGATCCCGCTGCCGCCGGGCCAGAAGCAACTGCTGATGGGCAACACCTACCACCTCAACTCCGGCAACGAGTACGGCAAGCCGGGCCTGCCGCCGCGGCTGGACGTGTTGCAGCGCGCGTGGTTCGACAGGTGGCTCAAGGACGCGGACAACGGCATCGACCAGTACGGCCCGATCACTCTGCGCCAGCAGGGGGGCGGCTGGATCACCACCGACTCGTTCGCCGCGCCGACCCCCGCGGCGGATGCCCAGCAGGCGGTACATCGCCGGATGTACCTGTCCGCCGCGCCGAGCGGTACCGCGGGCAGCGTCTACGACGGTTCGCTCAGCCCCGAGGGCAGCGGCGAGCCCGCCCGCCTGACCGTCGCGCCCGGTCTGACCAGTCTGTGCTCCAACGACGCCGCGCAGGGCACCGCCGGTGTGCTGTCGGTGATCGACGGTTGCGCCAAGGACTCCAGAATCGAGGAGTTGAACGGGCTGACCTTCACCAGCGCCCCGGTCGCCGAGCCGACCTCGATCTCCGGGCGGATCGCCGTGCGGCTCAACACCGTGCAGGACGCGGCCGACGGCTACTGGGTGGTCACCGTGAACGACGTCGCGCCGGACGGGCAGTCCAGCGTGCTGTCCTCGGGGCAGCTCATGGCTTCGCTGCGGGCGATCGATGACGCGAACAGCAGCAAGTCGGCCAACGGCGACTACACCGATCCGCGGCCGTTCACCTCGCTGGAGCAGCGGCAGCCGACGGTCCCCGGCGAGGTGACCACGCTGGACATCGCACTGCCCGCCACCGAGGCGATCCTGCAGCCGGGCCACCGCCTGCGCGTCGACGTGTACGCGGGCAACTTCCCCAAGGGCCTGCCCATCCTGCCGATGCTGATCGACACCGGCCTGCGGCCACAGCATCTGGAGCTGGATCCCGACCGTCCGAGCTTCGTCAACATCCCGGTCAGAGGTAATCCGGGCTGGTAGGTCCGGGCGTGTGCCCCTCGCGCATCAGGATCGACGCCGCGGGGTATGGGCGAGGGCACACGCTCCGATCGAAGGTCTGGCGAACCGGGTCGAAAAAAAATTCGGCGCGTCTGTCGATCTCCGACATCCGCCGTTCGACCTATGGGTGAGAGGGTCCAGAGAGAGACCCGGACAGCCAGGGAGACAACCATGAAGTACATGCTGATCATGCGCGCCACCGACGCGGCCTTCGCGGAGATGGCGAACATCGACTTCGACCAGATGCTCGACACCATGGGCAAATTCAACGACGAGCTGATCCGAGCAGGCGTGCTGCTCGCGGCGGAGGGGTTGGAGGACGCCGCCGAGGGCGTGGTCGTCGATTACTCCTCGGAGACACCCGTCGTCACCGACGGCCCCTACGGCGAGACGAAGGAATTGTTCGGCGGGTTCTACATCCTCAACGTGGCTTCGAAGGAGGAGGCGATCGAATGGGCCAAGCGGATGCCGATGGCCGGCCCCGGCTTCAAGACCGAGATCCGCCGCGTCCCGACGATCGACGAGTTCCCGCAGGACAATGTGTGGATCCAGAAGGAGCGGGCGTGGCGCGAGGCCACCGGCCAGCTCTGAGCGGATCGAGCGGCGATGGGCGAGCACACCGGCCGTGAGGCCGTCGCCGCGGTCTGGCGGATCGAGTCCGCCCGGATCGTCGGCGCGCTCGCGCGGTACACCGGCGAGTTCGCGCTGGCCGAGGATCTGGCGCAGGAGGCGCTGGCCGAGGCACTCGTGACCTGGCCGCGTGACGGCGTGCCGCGCAATCCCGCCGGGTGGTTGCTCACCGTCGGCCGCCGCCGCGCGATCGACGCGTTCCGGCGGCGCTCCGCCCTCGACGAGCGGTACACCGCCCTCGCCCGGGACCTGGGCGAGGGCGGCGCCGTCTCGGGAGGACCGCCGGCCGATCCGGCCCGGGATGCCGAGGACGTGCTGTGGGATCCGGACCGGATCGATGACGACCTGCTCGCGCTGATGTTCGTCTCCTGCCATCCCGTGCTGTCGCGGGAGGCGCGCGTCGCCCTCACCCTGCGGGTGGTCGGCGGTCTGACCAGCGACGAGATCGCCAAGGCGTTCCTCGTTCCGGCCGCCACGGTGCAGGCCCGGATCACCAGGGCGAAGAAGACCCTCGCGGCGGCCCGAGTGCCGTTCGAGGTGCCGCCGGCCGAACAGCGGACCGAGCGCCTCGGCTCGGTGCTCAATGTGGTCTACCTGATCTTCACCGAGGGGTCCTCGGCCAGCTCCGGTACGGATCTGATCCGGCTCGACCTCGCGAGCGGGGCACTGCGCCTGGCCCGGGTGCTGGCCCGGCTGGTGCCGGACGCGCCCGAGGCGCACGGCCTGCTGGCGCTGCTCGAGCTGACCGCGGCGCGCTTCCCCGCCCGCACCGGGTCGGACGGCGAGCCGGTACTCCTCGAGCATCAGGACCGCCGCCGCTGGGACCGCGCCGCGATCCGCCGGGGCCGAGCCGCCCTGACCCGTGCCGGGCAGGTCGGCCGTGGCCTGGGCGCCTACGGGTTGCAGGCGGCGATCGCCGAGTGCCATGCCGTCGCCCCGTCGGTCGACGCGACGAACTGGGAGCGGATCGTGCTCATCTACGAGGCGCTCGGCAGGCTCGCGCCCTCACCGGTGGTGGACCTCAACCGGGCGGTGGCCGTCTCCATGGCGCAGGGACCGGCCGCGGCACTGCCGATCGTGGATGAGCTCGCCGCCGCCGCGTCGCTGTCGCATTCCCATCTGCTGCCGAGCGTTCGCGGGGAACTGCTCCTCCGACTGGGACGCACGAAGGAGGCGCGCACCGAATTGGAGCGTGCCATCGGGTTGTGCGGCAACCAGCGCGAGCGGGTGGTGCTCGAGCGCAAGCTCACCGACCTCGGCTCGGTCGATCCGGCCTGAATCCCGGCCGGTCAGTCGGTGACGGCGAACGCGGCATCCAAGGGCGGAAACATCGCGCGGGCGTCGTGTCCGGCGAACCAGAGACCGACGGTGAACACCGACAGAGCTTCCAGATAGCGGGCCCGGTGCAGCCCGCCCGCCGGGATCGGTTGCAGGCCGAGGTCTTCGGCCAGCTTCGCGACCGCTCGCACCGCCGCCTCGTCGTCGCCGCACAGTGGCACCGCCAAGCGGCGGCCGTCGAAGATCCGCCCCTTCGCCTCCCACACCTCGGCGGCACAGAGGTTGAACGCCTTCACCACGTGCGCACCGGGCGCCCGCGCCGCGATCCCCTCCGCGACAGCGTCTTCGGCGAGTACGAACGCGGTGGTTCCCTCGGGCGCCGCGGCATCCGGGGCGAAGGCGTTCGTGCAGTCGACGATCGTGCGGCCGACGAGCTGGGTCCCGACGGCGTCCAGCACCTCCGGCAACGCCTGGACCGGTAACCCGAGCACAACGACATCGCCGAAACCTGCCGCGTCCGTGATCGTTCCGGCGCGCGCGTCGATAGTGGCGGCCAGTTCCTCTGCGGCGGCGGCGGACCGGGCGCCGATGAGCACCTCGTGACCCGCCGCACTCCAGCCGCCGCCGAGCGCCCGCGCCATCGCGCCCGCGCCGATGATTCCGATTCGCATACCAACTCCTGACTCGAAAACTGTTCGCCCGCGACGTTAGGAATTCCGATGGGCACTCCGCGGTGCGCAACGGCGCTGGCAAGCTGGACCCGTGAGCGCAGCACCGATCGAACCGGTCGCCGCCGAGCGAGTGGATTTCGCGCCGTACGGCGACTTCGAATCCGACTGCCCGGCCCGGACGGGTGTGGACATCTTCGGCAACTCCTGGTTGCCGGTGATCGTGTACATGCTGCGCGAGGGGCCCATGCGTCCTGGCGAGCTGCGCACGACCATCGGCGGGATCAGCCAGAAGATGCTGACGCAGACACTGCGCCGGATGGAACGGATGACGCTGGTGCGCCGTCACCGCTACGCCGAGGCGCCGCCGCGGGTCGAATACGAGCTGACCGCCGCGGGCGCGGACCTGCTGATCCCGATCTACGCCCTCGGCGACTGGGTGGACAAGCATGGCCACGCGGTGAACGAGGCACTCGCCGACGCCGACGACGAAGCGGACTGACCGCCCGGTGAATACGCTGCCGGTACGCCATGTCGAACAGTGCGTAAACATGCGGCTAACGGGGCCGGAAGGGCCTGTGACCTGCGCGAAACTTCGCGTACCCGGCGTTGGCCGACAGGTCGGCGACCGTACGATTCAAGTGTGAGTGTTCCCCAGGCCGTGCTGCTGGCCATCTTGGCGGCTGTCGTCGGCCTGGCAGTCGGCGGGCTATTGATCCCGTATGTGAATGCCAGGCAGGCCGCCCGCAGGCAGGCCGAGTCCGGTCTCACCATGTCCCAGGTCCTCGACCTGATCGTGCTCGCCTCCGAGAGCGGAATCGCGGTCGTCGACGAATACCGCGACGTCGTGCTGGTCAACCCGCGCGCGGAGGAACTCGGACTGGTCCGCAATCGCCTGCTCGACGAGCGCGCCTGGGCCGCGGTGGAGAAGGTGCTGGCCACCGGCGAATCCGCCGAGTTCGACCTCACCGCGAAGAATCCGGTCCCCGGCCGCGGCCGCATCGCGGTCCGCGGCGTGGCCAGGCAGCTGTCGCGCGAGGAGACCACCTTCACCGTGCTGTTCGCCGACGACGATTCCGAACAGGCCCGCATGGAGGCCACCCGCCGCGACTTCGTCGCGAACGTCAGCCACGAACTCAAGACCCCGGTCGGCGCGATGAGCCTGCTGGCCGAGGCTCTCCTGGAAACCGCTGAGGACCCCGACGCCGTGCGACACTTCGGTCAGCGTGTGCTCGGTGAATCACGCCGCCTCGGCAAGATGGTGACCGAGCTCATCGCGCTCTCCCGCCTGCAGGGCGCGGAGAAATTGCCGGAACTCGAGGTGGTGGACGTGGACACCGTGGTGACGCAGGCGGTCGATCGTTCCCGCACCGCCGCCGAAGCCGCCGGGATCACGGTCAGCACCGACCGCCCGAGCGGGCTCGAGGTGCTCGGCGACGAAACCCTACTGGTCACCGCCCTGTCCAACCTGGTGGAGAACGCGATCGCCTACTCGCCGGCCGGTTCGCACGTGTCGGTGAGCCGCTCACTGCGCGGCGATCACGTGGCGATGGCGGTCACCGACCGCGGCATCGGCATCGCCAAGGAAGACCAGGAGCGGGTGTTCGAGCGATTCTTCCGGTCCGACAAGGCGCGTTCGCGCCAGACGGGCGGCACCGGGCTGGGCCTGGCTATCGTCAAACACGTGGCCGCCAACCACAACGGGGAAATCACCCTGTGGAGCAAGTTGGGCACCGGATCGACGTTCACCTTGCGCATACCCGCCCACCACGAAGCAGGCGCCGACGACGACCACGACGGCGCCGTGGTGAGCACGATAGAAACAAGCCCGCGTCCTACCGGACCGGGCCGACCGAATGGTGTGGAGGCACGCAGATGACGAGTGTTCTGATCGTCGAGGATGAGGAGTCGCTGGCCGATCCGCTCGCGTTCCTGCTGCGCAAGGAGGGTTTCGAGGTCACCGTGGTCGGTGACGGGCCGTCCGCGCTCGCCGAGTTCGACCGGTCCGGCGCGGACATCGTGCTGCTCGACCTCATGCTGCCGGGCATGAGCGGCACCGACGTGTGCAAGCAGTTGCGCACCCGCAGCGGCGTTCCGGTGATCATGGTCACCGCGCGCGACAGCGAGATCGACAAGGTGGTCGGCCTGGAACTGGGCGCCGACGACTACGTCACCAAGCCGTATTCCGCACGCGAGCTCATCGCGCGCATCCGCGCCGTTCTGCGGCGCGGCGCGGGCGACGAACTGGACGGCGCCAATGAGAGCGGCGTGCTGGAAGCCGGCCCGGTCCGGATGGACGTGGACCGGCACACCGTGATGGTGAACGGCAAGCAGGTCACGTTGCCGCTCAAGGAGTTCGATCTGCTCGAATACCTGCTGCGCAATTCCGGGCGGGTGCTCACCCGCGGTCAGTTGATCGATCGCGTGTGGGGCGCCGACTACGTCGGCGACACCAAGACTTTGGACGTGCACGTCAAGCGGCTGCGCTCGAAGATCGAGGCGGACCCGGCCAAGCCGGAACACCTGGTCACCGTGCGCGGCTTGGGCTACAAACTGGAGGCATGACCGCCCGAGCGGCGCGGGAACACGAACGGCCGAGAGCACTGCGGTGCTCTCGGCCGTTCTGTCGCGGACATCAGGGAAAGTAGATCCAGGTGGTGCCGAGCGGGGTCTCGGTCTTCTGCAGGGTGATCCAGCCCAGATCGTCTTCCTGCATGCAGTCGTAGAGGTCCGCGGTGTTGGTCCCGCGGCACGCGATGGTGTGCGAGGTGCCGTAGGGGCTCGCGATCAGCAGCTTGCCCGCCGCTTTGGCGTTCACCGCGGCCGGATCGGTGGCCGCGACGAATTCCGTGGTGAAGTCGTAGAACTTGTGCGGATCGCCGTTCGGCTCCGCGTGGGCTACTCCGGTCAGCGAGAGGGCGGCGCCCAGGGCGATGGTCGCCACGGTGAGAACTTTCTTGGACATAACGGCACATCAAACCCCATCCGGGTGAAGCTCGCATGGCGACGGGGTGAACCACACGCGGTATCGCACGGCGAACGGCCACCCTACCGGGCGCTCGGTCGGCAAACGATCAGGCGATCGGATCCGTGGAATCGCGCATCCGCTCGGCGTGCACCGTTGCCGGGTGGACGGCGATCAGGCCCAAGCCCTCGCGCCGCTTGCAATGCCGGGCCAGCTCGGCATAGGCGGGCGCGCCGATGAGTTCGGTCAGCTCGGGGCCGTAGGACTGCCAGACCGGCTTGCTCCCGACGTGCGCGTCGGGGGAGCCGGAGCAGTACCAGTCCAGATCGGCGCCGCCGGGCCCCCATCCGCGGCGGTCGTACTCGGTGATCACGGTGCGCAGGATCTGCACGCCGTCGGGCCGGTCCACCCAGTCCTGGGTGCGGCGGATCGGCAGTTGCCAGCACACGTCCGGCTTCACCTCCAGCGGCTCGATGCCGCGCCGCAGGGCCATGGTGTGCAGAGCGCAGCCGACGCCCCCCGCGAAGCCGGGACGATTCAGGAAGATGCACGCGCCCTCGAACCGGCGCGTGCGCAGCGCGGGCTCGTCGTCCAGTTCGTCGAGTTCCAGGTAGCCGCTTCTGGTGATCTTGCCCTGCGCGTCGGCCGCTTCGCCCCGCAGCTGCCAGTCCTTGGGTGTGAGCATCTTCACAGCGCGGCTCAGCCGTTTGCGGTCGTCCTCGTCGGAGAGGAACGCGCCGTGCGAACAGCATCCGTCATCCGGCCGGTCGGACAGGATGCCCTGACAGGCAGGGGTGCCGAATACGCACGTCCACCTCGACAGCAGCCAGGTCAGATCCGCGACGATCAGATGCTCGTCGTTTGCCGGATCCACGAACTCGATCCACTCACGGGGAAAGTCGGGATCGACTTCAGGGGCTGGGTCGATCTTCCCCGCTGGTCGGGGCCGGGTCGGGCTGCTCGGGGATGCGCCTACCGTCACGAAATAGGACGCTAACAGTTCAGTCGCCTGGGTTGTAGTGCCGCGTCACCCAGTACCGTGTCTATGTGCGGCTTGGGGTACTCGATGTCGGAAGCAATACCGTTCACCTGCTCGTGGTGGACGCGCATCGTGGCGGTCACCCCCTGCCGATGAGTTCGACGAAAGCCACCTTGCGGCTGGCGGAGAACATCGACGCCGCGGGTTGCATCACCGAGGCGGGCGCGCAGCGGTTGATCGACACCGTCGCCGAATTCGCCAGCATCGCCGAGACGTCCAAATGCGTCGAACTGATGCCGTTCGCCACCTCGGCGCTGCGGGAGGCGGCCAACTCCGAAGAGGTGCTCGGCCGCGTGCGCGCGGCGACAGGCGTCGACCTGCGGGTGCTGGCGGGCGTCGACGAGGCGCGGCTGACCTTCCTCGCGGTGCGCCGGTGGTATGGCTGGAGCGCCGGGCGCATTCTCAATCTGGACATCGGCGGCGGCTCGCTGGAAATGACCAATGGCGGCGACGAGGAACCCGATGTCGCGGTGTCCTTGCAGCTGGGCGCGGGCCGGTTGACCAGGGAATGGCTGCGTGAGGACCCGCCAGGCAAGCGCCGGGTGGCCGTGCTGCGCGACTGGCTCGACGCCGAATTGGTGGTGCCGGCGAAGAAGCTGCTCGAGCCGGGCAAGCCCGATCTGGCCGTTGGCACTTCTAAGACATTCCGGTCCCTGGCCCGGCTGACCGGAGCGGCGCCCTCGGCGGCAGGCCCGCGGGCGCGTCGTACACTCACGAGCTCGGGCCTGCGCCAACTGATTGCGTTCATCTCGCGGATGACGGCGGCGGACCGTGCAGAATTGGAAGGCGTAAGTTCCGATCGGTCACAGCAATTGGTGGCCGGCGCATTGGTCGCGGAGGCGAGTATGCGGGCTCTTTCGCTGGATTCCTTGGAGATTTGTCCGTGGGCGCTGCGTGAAGGGCTGATCCTGCGCAAACTGGATACCGATATGAATGGTGGACCCGAAGCAACGTACTCAGCGGGCACGGTGACCGGAGACGGTCGGCCGGCGTCCGGCGGTGGCGCACCTGCGCCGGGCTCGATCGGGACGGTGTCGTCATGAGTGAGGACTCCAAACAGCTGTCGGTGGCGGAACTGCTGGCGCGTAACGGTCAGCAGAGCGGCGGCTCGTCCGGCGGTGGCAGGCGCCGCCGCGGTGGCCGGGGCATCTCCGTCGCCGAATTGACCGGCGACCTGCCGGTCATCCGGGAAGGCGGTGGTCACTCCGCGCACGCGGCGCCCGATGCCGGAGCGGAGGAGCCCGCTTACGCGCCGCCCTCGTTCGACCCGCCCGCGCCGGAGCCGGCTTCCTACGCGCCCGAGCCGCAGCCCGAGCCGTCGTCGTATTCGCCCATGTCGGGCCCGATTTCGATGTACGACCCGCTGGCCGGCTACGCGCAGCCCGACCTGCCGTATGCCGATCCCCCGCCCGGTCGATCCAGCCGGGTCATGCCCGGCCGGGACATGCCTTCGGCGCGGCACGGCACGTCGTACGACCCGCTGTCGCCCGATACGCCGGTGTCGGACCTGTTTTCGGCCGCGCCCGGTCCGTACGTGCCGGACCTGCCGGGTGGCGTGCCCGAGACGCCCCCGCGTTCGGGGCGCAGGCGCAGGCGGGAGGAACCCGAGGAGGAGGCCACCGAGGTCCGGTCCTGGCAAGAGGTCCGGCCCGAGCCGTTCGGCCGGGACGCGTTCCCCGGTCGCGGCGCAGGCGAACCGGGCCGCAACGGCCACGCGGAGTTCGACGAGCCCGGCTTCGGCCGCACCTCCCTTCCTGAGCGCAACGGCGCCCAGGGCGGTCGCGCCGCGCGGCGCAGGGCGGCGGAGGCCGCGGAAGCGGTCGAGGATCTCGGCCCGTCCACCGCGGCATGGTCACCCGCCACCGGCGGTTTCGCCCCGGAGCCGGAACCGCTGCCCGTCGCGCCGCCGCCCGATCCGCGACCGAAGCGGGGTAGGCCCGTTCCTCCCGAGCCGCAGCCGGAGGCACATCGAAGACCAGCCCGCCGCGAAGGTGTCGGCGAGAACGGCCTACCGGCCTGGTCCGCCCGGCGGCACATGCCGCAGGCCGATTCCCCGCCGGAATCCGGCGGCATCTCGACGGCCGCGTGGTCGCTGGCCAACCAGGACCAGCAGTTGCTCTCCGGCCAGACGGTCGCGGGTGACCTGCTGCGCGATGGCGTCGACCGGGCCGAGCGCGGCGCGGCGAGGCGCAACGGTCGCGGTGGGCGCGGCGCCGACGTGGCGGAAATGGACGGCGTCACCGACGTCTACGAGCCGATCGAGCTGGACGAGGACGACGAGGACGATCTCGCCGACGAACCACGTGCCGCCACCAGGGCGCCAGCGGCGCGCCGGTCCAGGGCGGCCAAGAAGGCGGAGGACGACGCCAACCGGCGCCAGTGGATGATCCTCGGCGGTCAGAGCGTCGGCGCCGCCATCGCGGGCATGCTGCTGTTCAAAGGCTTCGAGCGCATGTGGGAGATGCTTCCGTGGGTCGCGCTGGCACTGGCGATGATCGTGATTCTCGGCCTGGTGGCTCTCGTGCGGATTCTGCGCAGGACAGACGACATCCTCAGCACTGTGATCGCCGTCGTCGTGGGCATCTTCGTCACGCTGGGGCCATTGGCATTTCTCCTCAGCACGAACTGAGCAGGGAGCAGTCGTGGGGAACATAGGGCAGGCGAACGAGACCGGGGTGGGGTCGCGCACGGGCGCGGGACCGCCGGGAGACGCCGGGGATCTGTCCCGGCCGAAACCGATCCAGGTGGGGCTCTCCACCGCCTCCGTGTATCCGCAGAATACGGAGGCGGCTTTCCGGTACGCCGCCGAACTCGGCTACGACGGCGTCGAGCTGATGGTCTGGGCCGAGCCCGCCAGTCAGAGCATCGCCACCGTGCAGGCCTACTCCCGCCAGTACGGTGTGCCGGTGCTCGCGGTGCACGCGCCCTGCCTGTTGATCTCGCAGCGGGTGTGGGGGTCGGACCCGGTGGCGAAACTCGAGCGAAGTGTGCGCACCGCCGAGGCGCTCGGCGCGAGCACGGTGGTCGTGCACCCGCCGTTCCGCTGGCAGCGCCGCTATGCCGCCGGGTTCGCCGCGCAGGTGGCCGAACTGGAAGACAACAGCCCGGTGATCGTCGCGGTGGAGAACATGTTCCCGATGCGAGCGGACACGCTGTTCGGCCGGCGCGAGGGCGCGGTGCGACGCCTGGAGCGGCGGGGCGGCCCGGGTCCGGCGCTCACCGCCTTCAGCCCCTCCTACGATCCGACCGACACCGGCTTCCGCCACTACACGCTGGATCTGTCGCATACCGCCACCGCCGGAGCCGACCCCTTGGCTCTGGCTGCCCGCATGGGTCCGGGTCTGGCCCATCTGCATCTGGCCGACGGCCGGGGCGCCGCGCACGACGAACATCTCGTCCCCGGCGAGGGCACCCAACCGTGCGTGGAGGTGTGCGCGAGCCTGGTCCGCACCGGTTTCACCGGTCAGGTCGTCGCCGAGATCAACACGCAGAACGCGCGAACCACCAAGGAACGGGCCGAGATGTTGCATCGCACGCTGGCCTTCGCCCGCGAGCATCTGGTCGTGGCGGCCGCGCCCACGCCGGCCGGCGCGAGCCGGAGGTCGCCCGAACCGCCGATGTGACGCTCGTCGCTACTCCGGTATGCGGCGATGGGATCCTGTCCGGGCCGCGTTGTACGCTGTACGAACCCCTCGGCGGCAGTGCGGGCTACGCACCCGCGAATACCGCCGTCGGGTGGAGTCGACGGAGACAGGAGTGAGGATGACGACGGAGCTGACGGCCGATATCGGCCCGGCGGCCACGACCGACGCACCGTTCAGCCGGGTGTGCGCGCTGGAAGAGGCGCCGCCCACCACCCCGGGAACCGGCCGCTATCTGGGCGTCATCGACGACATCTGGACCATCGGTCCGAAGGTGCACGGCGGGACGATGGTCGCGGCTAGCGCGGCGGCGGCGACCAATTGGCTGCGTGCGTCCGATCCCGCACTGGTCGGCATGGCGCCGATCGCCGCCAGCTCCGACTTCCTCGGCGCCCCCAACCCCGGCGAGATCGAGTACGAGGTGCGCGTCCGCAAGATCGGTCGCCAGATCTGCCTGGCCGACGCCGACCTCGTCCAGGACGGTCGCGTCCTGGTGCGCACGGCGCTCACGTTCAGCCGCCTCGACGACGCGGACCCGATCTACGCGCCGGAGCATTCCGGCATGCCCGTTGAGCCACCCGCCGACGCCATCGGTTACGAGCCCGGTTCCACGATGGGCGACATCGTGCACGTCGGCCGGGGCGCCGAGATCTACCTCGACCACGAGTGGGCCCGCTTCCTCGAGGGCGCGAAGGGCGAGCCGCGGCTGCGGATGTGGATTCGCCCGCGGCCGGGCGACGAACAGGACCCCGACGTCGCGATGTACTTCGCCATGATGAGCGCCGACATGAGTCCGCCGGTGCCGATGAATCTCGGCCATTTCGGCTGGGCCCCCACCGTGCAGATGACCACCTACCTGCGCCGCAGGCCCGCGCCGGGCTGGCTGCGGATCATCGCCACCACGCACGAGGTGGGCGGCCGGATGTTCGACGAGGACCAGCTGGTGCTCGACTCGACCGGCGCGGTCGTCGCGCAGAGTCGTCAGCTGGCGCTCGTTCCCCAGCGCTGAGCCTCGGCGCGCGCCGTCTAGCCTTGAGCCCCATGACGAGAATTGCGGTGATCGGTGGTGGGCGCATCGGGGAGGCGTTGGTCGCCGGGTTGCTGGAGTCCGGGCGGCTGACCAAGGACCTGGTCGTTGTGGAGACCCATCGGGAGCGGGCGCATCAGCTCGCCGACCGCTTCGGGATCCGGGTCACCGATGACCTGGCCGATGCCGCCATCGGCGCGGATCTGCTGGTGATCGCGGTGAAACCGGGCGATGTGGACGCCGTGCTCGCGCCGCTGGGCAAAGCGGAGATCGGCAGCGATCGCGATCAGATCCTGGTCTCGCTGGCCGCCGGTGTGCCGACCGCGCGGCTGGAGGGCAAGATGCCCGCCGGATTCCCGGTGGTGCGGGTGATGCCGAATACGCCGATGCTGGTGGGGCAGGGGATGAGCGTCATCGCGCCCGGGCGTTATGCGCGCGAGCAGCATCTGCAACTGGTCACCGAGATCCTCGGCGCGGTCGGCAAGGTGGTCACCGTGACGGAGAGCCAGATGGACGCGGTCACCGCCGTGTCCGGATCGGGGCCCGCCTATTTCTTCCTGGTCGTGGAGGCCATGGTGGACGCGGGCGTCGGGCTCGGGCTCACCAGGGATGTGGCGACCCAGCTCGTCGTGCAGACCATGGTCGGCTCGGCCGCCCTGCTGGACAGCTCCGGCCAGACCGCCGTGGAACTGCGCGCCGCGGTCACCTCGCCGGCGGGCACCACCGCGGCGGCGATCCGCGAGCTGGAGCGCGCGGGACTACGCTCGGCATTCCTGGAAGCGCTCTTCGCGGCCAAGCAGAGGTCGGTCGAACAGGGCGCCTCAGCGGAGTGACCGGTCTGTTCGAAATCGGAAAACCCGATTTCTCACTCCCGTCGCAGTAACACCACTGGTCCCGCTAAGCTTCAAGGAGCACGTGCGTGTCTGTTCCGCCGGTGGGGAAGCCGGCGGCGCGGACGTGCCGGAGGTCAATGGTGCAATGATGTCTGCGAACAAGATGTCTGCGAATTCCGGAGCGTCCGGCGGCTCCGGTCCCGCGGGCGGTCGGGGGAATTCCCGTACCCAGCGTGAGGCCGCGACGCAGGGGCAACCTGTGCTCGGCGGCGGCACCCAGTTTCTCACCGTCGCCGAAGTGGCGAGTCTGATGCGGGTGTCCAAGATGACGGTCTACCGGCTGGTGCACTCGGGCGAGTTGCCCGCCGTGCGCGTCGGCCGATCGTTCCGGGTACACGCCAAGGCGGTACACGACTATCTGGAAACGTCCTATTTCGACGCCGGATGAGGCGGTTTCGAGACCGGCGGGGCGTGCCGGTACGATAGACCCTCGGTTCGTGTTCGCCCGCCGGTGGCATCGCTGTTGGTTGCCTCGTGGTATCCGGCGGCGCGAACACGGGGCGTGAGCTTGCCCAGCGACCTCGGCCCGCCGGCCGGGGCCAGGGCGGTCGGACGTCCGGCAATCGCGCACGGGCAGCGTGCGCGCCGAGTAGAGAGAACGCGAGGACAACCCTATGGGTTCTGTGATCAAGAAGCGCCGCAAGCGCATGTCGAAGAAGAAGCACCGCAAGCTGCTTCGCCGCACGCGTGTTCAGCGGCGCAAACTCGGCAAGTAGGCATCGCTGCGTGTTCGCTGCGAGGGGCCCGTCACCAATAGGTGACGGGCCCTTTTGTTTGAAATTTTGAATTTTGAAATCGCCATTTGTATCACGTGACTGAAGTCATCGTTAGATCCTGGTTAATACTCTCGGTGAGCGGGTAGGCAGCCGCTACGCTGGGCACTGGGAATAATCACAAGGGCGGGCTGGCAAGGGAAAGGGTGCCGGTGGGTTCTGAGGGTCGGGAAGCGCACGCGCCGAAGGTGGTGCTGGTCACTGGAGCCAGCCGCTTCTTCGGCGGCACGGTTGTCGCTCGCCTCGCCCGGGATCCCGGGATCGAGCGTATTCTCGCCGTCGACACGATGACGCCGGGCCGAGAGTTGCAGCGGCGCATGGGCCGCGCCGAATTCGTGCGAGCGGACATCCGAAATCCGTTGATCCGTAAGGTAATCGATGGTGCGGAGGTGGACACCGTGGTGCACACCGCTCTGCGGACCCGCCCGCCCGCGGGCGGCGGCCGGGCGGTGATGAAGGATCACAACGTCCTCGGTGCGATGCAGCTGTTGGCGGTGTGCCAGAAGGTGGCTTCGGTGCGCCGGGTGGTGCTGCGCTCTTCGTCCGCGGTGTACGGGTGCAGCGCGAAGGACCCCGCGAAATTCAGCGAGGAAATGAGCGCCCGCACGCCACCGCGCGGCGGGTTTGCGCGCGACATGATCGATATAGAGGGTTATGTTCGCGGGCTCGCCCGGCGGCGCCCCGATATCGCTACGTCCATTCTGCGATTCGCACCGATCGTGGGACCGCGGCTGGCGGCGCGCGGTGTGCAATATCTGCGTTCGCCGGTGACCCCGACCGTATTCGGCCGGGACGCCAGGATGCAGCTGCTGCACGAGGAGGACGCGGTGGCCGCGCTGACCCATGCGGCGCGCCGTATGGCCAGTGGCACGTATAACATCGCGGGTGACGGCGCGCTGTCGCTGTCGCAGGCAGTCCGGCGGGCGGGCCGGATCGAGTTACCCGTTCCCTTCACGATGTTCCGCACCGCCGGTCGCCTCCTCATGGGCCCGGTGATGCGGGAGTTCTCCGCCGAACAGCTCGACTATTTCCACTTCGGCTGTGGCCTGGACACCACGCGCATGCGCACCGAACTCGAGTTCGTGCCGCGCTGGACGACAGTGCAGGCGTTCGACGACTTCATCGGGGGCGCAGCGTTGCGGCCCGTGGTCGATCCAGCGTGGATCGACGCCGCAGAACACAAACTGCTCGGCCTGCTCGGGGCCGGTACGGGAGCACACCAATGAATGACGTAGCGAAAGTCATCCAACTCCACGATCTTCAGATCGAGACGCGCCAGCGTCCGGCGCCACGCCGCCTGGCCGCTCCGAGTCCGGTGACCTCGCTGGTCGAGCGGCGCGCGGCGGTGACCCCCGCCGCGCCGCAGTCGCTGTCCGGGATGCTGCGCGGCGCACTCGGCAAGCAGATCTCCAAAACCGCGGATTTCGCGCGCCGCAGGCTCACCGGCGACTATCAGGTCGACGAATTCGGTTTCGACGAGCACCTGCTCGAGTCGGTCATCCTGCCCGCCCTGCGCCCGCTGTCGGATCTGTGGTTCCGGGTAGAGGTCAGCGGGATGGACAACCTTCCGGAGGCGGGTGGCGCGCTGATCGTGGCCAACCACGCGGGCACCGTGCCGCTGGACGGCCTGATGCTGCAGCTGGCCGTGCACGACCGGCACCCCAAGCAGCGCACGCTGCGCTTGCTCGCGGCCGACCTCATCTTCGAGACACCGGTGCTCGGTGTGCTGGCGCGCCGGGCCGGCCACACCCTGGCCTGCCGAGAAGACGCCGAACGACTGCTGCGCTCCGGCGAGCTGACCGGCGTGTTCCCGGAAGGATTCAAGGGCGTCGGCAAGCAGTACACCGATCGCTACAAGCTGCAACGCTTCGGCCGGGGCGGATTCGTCGCCGCGGCGGTGCGCGCCGGCGTGCCGATCATCCCGTGCTCCATCGTCGGCTCCGAGGAGATCTACCCGAAGCTGGCCGATCTCAAGCCGCTGGCTCGGTTGCTCGGCCTTCCGTACTTCCCGGTGACACCGTTGTTCCCGCACCTGGGCCCGCTCGGCGCGGTACCGCTGCCGTCGAAGTGGTACATCGAATTCGGCGCCCCCATCCCGACCACGCCCTACGATCCCGAGGCCGCCGACGACCCGATGACCATGTTCGAGGTCACCGACCAGGTCCGCGAGACCATCCAGCAGACGCTCTACAAGCTGCTCACCAAGCGCCGCAACGTATTCAGTGGTTGATTGCCGCGATTTCGTCGCGGCGTGTTCGCTCTCGCTTCGCTCGGAACCGGGTGAGGTCAGTGACCGTCGCGGTGGCGTGTGACCGCCGCGGCGACCGCGCCCCCTGCCGCACCGAGGGCCAGGGCGGTCGGCACGCCGATCTTGGCGGCCTTGCGGCCGGTGCGGAAGTCGCGGATCTCCCAGCCGCGGTTCTTGGCGACTTCCCGTAGATCGGAGTCCGGGTTGATCGCCACGGCGGTGCCGACCAGCGAGAGCATCGGCACGTCGTTGTGGCTGTCGGAATACGCGGTGCAGCGCTTGAGGTTCAAGCCCTCGCGGATCGCCAGGGTGCGCACCGCGTGTGCTTTGCCGAGGCCGTGCAGGATGTCGCCGACCAGTCGCCCCGTGAACGTCCCGTCCACGCTCTCGGCCACGGTGCCCAGCGCTCCGGTGAGCCCAAGCCGCTTGGCGATCACCTGCGCCAACTCCACCGGGGTCGCGGTCACCAGCCACACCTGCTGGCCCGCGTCCAGGTGCATCTGCGCGAGCGCGCGGGTGCCGGGCCAGATCTTGTCGGCGATGATCTCGTCGTAGATCTCCTCGCCCAGCTCGGCCAGCTCGGCGGTCGAGCGCCCGGCGATGAACGCCAGCGCCTTCTCCTTGCCGCTGGCCATATCGGTGCTGCTCTCCTTACCGGTGACCCGAAATTTCACCTGTTTCCAGGCGACGTCCACCAGATCGGAGGTCTTGAAATACTTGCGCGCCGCCAGACCGCGGGCGAAATGCACGATCGAGGCGCCCTGCACCATGGTGTTGTCGACGTCGAAGAACGCCGCCGCGGTCAGGTCGCGCGGCGCCTCCGGACCCGGTGCCAACGCCTCGCCCGCGGCGAGTTCGGCGTCGTGCAAGGTCAGCGCCGCATCGGCGCTCGCCTCACCGGCCAGATTGGCCCGCAATTCCTCTTCACTCGGGCCGAAAGGGCTGCGCGAGATACGGGCGAGCTGGTCCTGCAGACCCTGGCCCATCTGGCTCAGGTTCCACCGCGCCGGAAACTCACCGAATCGCCCCGCGATGAATCCGGCCCTCGCCACCTTCGATCGTTCCGGCACCAGTACCTCCGCCCGTCGCGCGAACCATGTCAACAGTAGCCGGATCATGCGACAGTCACGGCAGAAGGCGGCGCGCGACACAATCGCGTGGCGCACGCCGAGCTCGCGCGGTGTTCGGCCCGGTATTAAATTCCGGTCATGACCAATCCCACACATTCGGTGACATTGCTGACTCGCGCCGGGTGCGGGCTGTGTGCGACGGCGCTACGACAGCTGCGTGTGATCTGCGCCGAATTCGGTATCGAACCGGGCACCGTCGACGTCGACGAAGCCGCCGCTACCGACCCTGGCCTGCGCGCGGAGTACGGCGACCGGCTTCCGGTCGTCCTGCTCGACGGCCGCGAACACAGCTATTTCGATGTCGACGAGACCCGATTGCGGGCGGACCTGAAGCGCTGACTACGCCGTTTTCCGTCCGATTCGGCCGCTGTGCTGGTCGCGGCGGAAAATGAGGCCAATTTCACCGACTTTGTGCAGGGCTTCACAAGCAGTTACGGTGGTGGCACGCGACCCGCATGCCGAGGCTGCGGAGCCGCCCCGAAATCCGAAACTTCGACACCATGGCACCGGACCGTCCCCGGGTCAGCGGGTCGAGCGACGAACCGGAGCCCGAGGCCCGGGACGAGGAGCCGACGACGTGACAGAGCAGCATGAGGCGCCAGGTGGCGTCTCCGGCAGGGCTCTGCAGAAGGACATCCCGCAGGCCACCGTCGCGCGGCTGGCTACCTATCTCCGGGTTCTCGCCATGTTGGCCGATGACGGTGTTGCCATCGTATCTAGTGAGGAACTGGCTGTCGCGGCGGGTGTCAATTCGGCCAAATTGCGCAAGGATCTTTCCTTTCTCGGCCCCAACGGAGTTCGCGGCGTCGGCTACGACGTGGCCAAGCTCCGCTCCCGGATCGAGGACGTCCTCGGCCTGTCCGAGGGCCACCGCGTCGTGCTGGTCGGCGCGGGAAATCTGGGCCGCGCCCTGGTCGGCTACGGCGGGTTCCGGCGGCGCGGCTTCACCGTCGTCGGCATCTTCGACAACGACCCCGGCGTGATCGGTATCCCGGTCGCCGGCCTGGTGGTGCGTGACGTCGCCGAGCTCGCCGCGGCGGTCGCCGATCTGGAGCCGACCATCGCGGTCATCACCGTGCCCGACGACGCTGCCCAGGACGTGTGCGACCGCCTCGTCGCGTCCGGACTGCAGTCGATTCTGAGTTTTGCCCCCTGCGAGCTGGACGCACCGGCGACGGTCGAGGTCCGTCGCGTCGACCTGGCCGTCGAGATGCAGATGCTCTCCTTCGAGCGGGTGCGCAACGCGGAGCAGGCCCCGCTGCCCGAGGTCGCGCACGCCGGGTCGGGTCGCATCGCGCACCGCCTGCCGACACCACACGCGGCGACCGCGCATCCGGTACTCCAGCACTCGGCAACCCCGCATACAGCGGCCTCGCATACGGCGGCCTCGCATACGGCAACGGAGCCAAGCAGCAAGGGATCGGTGGTCACACCATGAGTGAGCGCAGCGAGCGAATCATGCGGCACAGCACGACGGAGCGCCCCGCTCGTGCCGGGGCGGTGGCAGCATGAGCGTTCTCCTTGTCGGCATCTCGCACCGCAGCGCACCGGTCCCGGTGCTGGAGAAGGTTGCCGTCACCGATGCCGACCGGCCGAAGCTGATCGACCGCCTGATCTCCTCCAGCCACGTGTCCGAGGCGATGATCGTCTCCACGTGCAACCGGGTCGAGGTCTACGCGGTGGTCGACGCCTTCCACGGCGGCCTCGCCGAGATCGGTGATCTGCTGACCAAGCACTCCGGCCTGCCGATGCCCGATCTGACCAAGCACGCCTACGTCCGCTACTCCGAGGCCGCCGCCGAGCATCTGTTCGCGGTGGCCAGCGGACTGGACTCGATGGTGGTCGGCGAGCAGCAGGTGCTCAGCCAGATCCGGGGCGCCTACGCCTCCGCCGACGCACAGCGGGCGGTCGGACGGACCCTGCACGAGCTGGCCCAGCACGCGCTGCGGGTCGGGAAGCGGGTGCACGCCGAAACCGGTATCGATCGCGCGGGCGCGTCGGTGGTGTCGGTCGCGCTGGATCGCGCGCAGCAGGTGCTCGGCCCGCTGGCAGGCCGCACCGCCGCGGTGGTCGGAGCGGGCGCCATGGGCGGTCTCGCGGTCGCGCATCTCTCGCGCGCCGGGATCGGCCGGATCATCGTGGTGAACCGCACTCTCGCGCGGGCGCGCAGACTCGCGGAGACCGCGCGAACACACGGCGTCGAGGCCGAGGCTATGGAGCTGTCGCGGCTCACCGAGGCGATGGCCGCGACCGACGTGGTGGTCACCTGTACCGGCGCGGTCGGCGCGGTCGTGACGCTCGCCGACACCCATCGCGCACTCACCGAGCGCGAGCGCGGCGAGGAATTCGCCACGGTGGAGCGGCCGTTGGTGTTCTGCGACCTCGGCCTGCCGCGTGATGTCGAGCACGCCGTGGCCGGACTGCCCGGCGTCACGCTCATCGATATCGAGACGTTGCAACGCGATCCGGCGGCGGGCGCCGCCGCCGACGACACCGCGGCCGCCCGATCGATCGTCGCCGACGAATTGGCCAAATACCTTGCCGGACAGCGGATGGCCGAGGTCACCCCGACGGTGGCGGCGCTGCGCCAGCGCGCCGCGGAGGTGGTCGAGGCCGAACTCCTCCGGCTGGATTCGCGGTTGCCCGGCCTGGCCCACCCGGAACGCGACGAGGTCGCGCGCACGGTGCGCCGGGTGGTGGACAAGCTGCTGCACGCGCCGACGGTGCGGGTCAAGCAACTCGCGTCCACGCCGGGCGGCGACAGCTACGCCGAGGCGCTACGCGAATTGTTCGAACTGAAACCCGGTGCGGCTCAAGCGGTCGCCGCGCCGATGGAGATCACCGCGCTCGCCGGAGATCATGCGGAGATCACAGCGGCCGACGGGGAGATCGCGCTGGCCGACGACTTCACCGCCGGCCATCGCGGCGAGGAACAGGGGCAGACGGCATGACCATGGTGCACCAAGAAGGCAACGCGATCGCGGACGGCACCCGTGCCCCGTGGCGGATCGGCACCCGGGGGAGCCTGCTCGCGCTCACCCAGGCGGGCACGGTGCGCGACGCGCTGATCGCGGCCGGGCAGCCTGCCGAGCTGGTCGTCATCAAGACCGCCGGTGACCTGTCGTCGGACCCGGTGCAGACGATCGGCGTCGGCGTGTTCACCTCCGCGCTGCGCGACGAGCTGGCGGCGGGTGCGATCGACATCGCCGTGCACTCCTATAAGGATCTGCCCACTGCGCAAGACCCGCGCTTCACCATCGCTGCCATCCCGCCCAGGGAGGACCCGCGCGATGCGCTGGTCGCGCGCGATGGGCTGGTCCTCGGCGAGTTGCCCGCGGGCGCCAAGATCGGCACGTCCGCGCCGCGCCGCGCCGCCCAGCTGCGGGCGCTCGGGCTCGGCCTGGATGTCGTCCCGCTGCGCGGCAACCTGGACACCCGGCTGCGCAAGGTCAGCGAGGGCGAGCTGGACGCCGTCGTGGTGGCCAGAGCCGGACTGGCCCGCATCGACCGGCTGGACGCGGTCACCGAAGCGCTGGAGCCGGTGCAGATGCTGTCGGCGCCTGCCCAGGGCGCGCTGGCAGTGGAATGCCGCAGCGACCACGCCGCGCTGGTGGAGATCCTGTCCGGACTGGACGACGCGGCCACCCGCGCGTCGGTCGTCGCGGAGCGGTCGCTGCTGGCCGAACTCGAGGCGGGCTGCACCGCGCCGATCGGTGCGCTGGCCGAGGTGGTCGAATCGCTCGACGACGACGGGCGGATCGTGGACGAGCTGTCGCTGCGCGCGTGCGCGGCGGCCGTGGACGGATCCGACGTGCTGCGGGCCTCGGTGGTCGGCGCCCCGGCCGACGCGGAGCAGCTCGGCCGTGCGCTTGCCCGGGAGTTGCTCGACATGGGTGCGCGCGAGTTGCTCGCCACCGAACCGGACGACGGTTCCCCCACCCGGGCGGTGAGTTCGCCCGCCCCAGACTTGCCCAACCCCAGCCCAATGGAGAACAGCCGATGAGCGGAAGCACAGGCACCGTGCCCTCGGGTATGCCGGAGCCGAGCGCAAGCGAGGTGCAGGCATGAGCCGAGCCACGAAGAAGCACCCCGGTCGCATCCTTTTCGTCGGATCGGGCCCGGGTGACCCGGCGCTGCTCACAGTCCGGGCCCGTGAGGTCATCGGACGGGCGACGCTGGCGTTCACCGACCCGGACGTCGACAAGGGCGTGCTCGCCCTGATCGGCACCTCGGTCGAGCCGGGGCCGGACGGAGAACGTCCCGTCGACGTGCGGCCCGCCCTCGGCGAGCCCGCCGAGGTGGCCAAGACGCTGATCGCCGAAGCGCGTGCCGGGCACGACGTGGTGCGCGTGGTCGCGGGCGACCCGTTGACCACCGACTCGGTGATCGCCGAAGTCAACGCCGTCACCCGGTCGCACATGGTCTTCGAAGTGTTGCCCGGCCTGCCCAACGGCTCCGCGGTGCCGAGCTACGCGGGCATCGCACTGGGTTCCGGGCATACCGAGGCGGACGTGCGCGGCGAGGTCGACTGGGCCGCGCTGGCGGCCGCCCCCGGCCCGCTCGTGCTGCACGCGACCTCCGGGCATCTGGCCGAGACCGCGAGCGCTCTGGTCGAGCACGGCATGGCGCCGCAGACCCCGGTCGCGGTGACGGTGCGTGGCACCACCCGCCAGCAGCGCACCATCGAGGCCACCCTCGCCACGCTGAACAGCGCGGCCTCCGAACTGGTCGGCCCGCTGGTGGTGACCATCGGCAAGGTGGTCGCGCACCGGTCGAAGATGTCCTGGTGGGAGTCGCGAGCACTGTACGGCTGGACCGTGCTGGTGCCGCGCACCAAGGATCAGGCCGCGGAGATGAGCGAACGGCTCGTCACGCACGGCGCCATCCCGATGGAGGTGCCGACCATCGCGGTCGAGCCCCCGCGTAGCCCCGCCCAGATGGAGCGCGCGGTCAAGGGTTTGGTGGACGGGCGCTACCAGTGGGTGGTGTTCACCTCCACCAACGCGGTGCGCGCGGTCTGGGAGAAGTTCGCCGAATTCGGCCTGGACGCGCGGGCGTTCTCCGGCGTGAAGATCGCCTGCGTGGGCGAGGCCACCGCGGAGAAGGTGCGGTCGTTCGGCATCAACCCCGAGCTGGTGCCCAGCGGTGAGCAGTCCTCCGAGGGCTTGCTGGCCGACTTCCCGCCCTACGACGACGTGTTCGACCCGGTGAACCGGGTGCTGTTGCCGCGCGCCGACATCGCCACCGAGACGCTGGCCGAGGGCCTGCGCGACCGCGGCTGGGAGATCGACGACGTCACGGCCTACCGCACGGTGCGCGCCTCGCCGCCGCCCGCGGAGACCCGCGAGATGATCAAGACCGGCGGTTTCGACGCGGTCCTGTTCACCTCGTCCTCCACGGTGCGCAACCTGGTGGGCATCGCGGGCAAGCCACACACGCGCACCATCGTGGCGTGCATCGGCCCGAAGACCGCCGAAACCGCCATCGAATTCGGCCTGCGCGTGGACGTACAGCCCGAGGTGGCCCAGGTCGGTCCCCTGGTCGAAGCACTGGCCGAGCACGCGGCCCGGCTGCGCGCCGAAGGCCTCCTGCCTCCTCCGCGAAAGAAGAGCCGCCGCAGTCGGTAGTTTTGGC